>JAWVYP010000181.1:0-5785 GCA_033722655.1 Akkermansiaceae bacterium
CGCCAGTGAGCGCATTGCTGCCAACTTCGGGCGGTGGGTGGCCCGCGATTCCGAGGCGGCTGCCGACTGACTCGCCAAACAACCCGAGGGGATGGCAAGTGACACCCTGTTTCGCCACGCAGCAGGCGCATCCATGGGAACCGACCTCAAGGCGGCTACCGATTGGGCACTCAAGATCACCAGCAAGGACAGGAGGCTGGGCGCATTGAGCACAATTTACTCGACCTACGAGGCCCGCGGAGAGGAGGAGCTTTCCAGTTGGATGGATGGCCTTGAGTCCTCGGCGCCCGAGGACCTGAAAGCCCTCCAGGAAAGGAGGATGCCTTTCCGCTAGCCCGAATATTTCATGAAACCTCGGTCTGCGGCTTGTCCTTGCCGATGTTGCCTGCGTTCTCCTCGAAAACGCAGTTGGACAGAGTGTCAACTCAGCCCGAACCGCGTTTTCAGCGTCGGCCTTGGCAACAACGCAGCCAAAGAGCAAAAGGGCCGCATTCCTTCTTTTTTGGCGAGCTTGCGAGCGCAATTTGAGAACCCTAAAAAATCCATTCTCAGTCTGCGTCTTTAATCAGCGCGTACCTCGTGGGGCTGGGGCTTCAAATCCCCTGAATGGGGATTCTCTTCCTTGCAAACTGACCCGCCAGTTTCTACTCGCGCCTGGCAGGCCCAAGGCCCACCATCGACGCGACCATGAAGCAGAACATCCTCATTCCTGTCCTCACTCTCGTCATCGGCATCGGAATTGGCGTGGCCGTGGATCGCACGATCGTGGTTCGTCAGGACACCACGCCTCATTCGACCCAGGGAGACCAGCCTCTCGGGCCACGCGCCATGTCCGGTGATCGCTCTCCATCGCGGCCCGATGCGTCCGCGGAAGCTGGCGAGGGCGTGGAGCGCAACCCGGCGGCAACGGTGCGCCGCATCAAGAACCAGCTGGACCTGTCGCCGATGATCAACATGGATTTCGAGGCCCTGCTCAAGGCCTACCAGGCCATCCGTTGGATGAATCCGGAGGAAGTCCGCCTCGCCCTGGCGGAGCTCGATGGAAAACCCTCCATGACCCAGAGCGGCATGATGCTGCGCATGATGCTGATGGATGTCTGGGCCAAGAACGATGGGCAGGGGGCCTTGGAATACTCCCTGGAAATCGATCAGCCGAACAACCGGATGATGGGTGTCATGAGCAGCATGATGAGCTGGATGAAGCATGAGCCCCACCAGGCCTATGACTGGTTCCGCAACAACCGGGACCAGTTGAAGGGGGGCGGGATCTTCGGCGGTTCGCAGATGGAGAGCCTCTTCATTGCGGCCCTTTCGCAGCAAGACATGGGCGTGGCCTTCCATGAAATCGTGCAACTCAAGGGCAATCAGCGAGAGTCAGCCATCAGCATGGTGGCAGGTTCGGCGGGCATGGATCCGGTCAAGCGCGGGCAGTTCATCGAGCAGTTGAAAGCGCTCGAGGATGAGGAACTCAGGGAGAGTGGCTATCAAAGCCTGATCAGCACTTGGGCACTTCAGGATCCCAAGGGCGCCGCAGAGTATCTGGAGGGTCTGAATCCGGAGATGGAGAATTACGAGCAGCTCCAGCAGTCCCTGGCCAGCAGCTGGAGCATGATCGATCCCGAGGGGGCGGTGAAATGGCAGCTGGAGCGCGTCCCCGAAGGCGAAAGTGCCGGAGACAAAATCGCTGACGTCTTTGGCAACTGGGTGTCCAACGATCCCAAGGCAGCTGCCGAATGGCTCGAGGCGCAACCGGAGGAACTCCGCACCGATGAACTTTACCGCGAGGCGGCCAGGAACTCCGCATGGGGCGCCGATCCGGCATCCGGCACCCAGTTCGCAGTCAGGATCAAGGACGAGAATGAGCGCCAGATGGCCCTCTCCAACCTCTATGATTCCATGAAAATGCAGGGGGAGGATCAGCTCGAGCAATGGCTCGAAGGACTGGAGCCTGCCATGCGCGACGACGCCATGGCCTTTGCCGAGGGCAAGGATGATTTCGCAGAGGAAGCCGTTGAAGACATGATCGGGGAGTAGCCGTGAAATGTTCGCTCAAGACCCTGGGCATTGGCTGTGGGCTCCTGGCCCTGTTTCATGCGGGGCGCTGCTGCTCAAGCGCCAGTCGGCAGTGAAGCGCGGGGAGGCGACAGCGAAGCAGAACCACCGGTTCGGCCCACGCGCGTCGGAAGACAATGGCCACAAGTCGCGCCACCTGCGACTGGAACGCGGTGGCAAGACGAGCTCGCTGGAGGCGCGAGATTTTCTCGCGGTGGACCGTGATTTCCAGATTCGAAATCGAGGCCAGGCCGAACTTTCCGGGGGCAGTAAGCGCCGGTCTCAGCGGAACATCTGGCAATAGTGCCGGCCGTGGATGCCGAGGCCGATGACGCTGAACTTTTCCTTGAACATGTTCTTGTGGTGGCCGGGACTGAAGAACCAGGCTTGGTTGGCACCTTCGGTGGAATTGTTGATGGCGATGTTCTCGCCGCGGGCGCTGGTGCCGAAGTTCTTGGCGCGGTCCCAGGGCGTGGTCTTGCCCTTCACCGGGCTGTCGTGGGCGAAGAAGCCGAGCTTGGCCATGTCCTTGCAGTGGTCGCGCGAGGCCTCGCAGAGCTTGGGGTCGATGAGCAGCGGATCCATGCCGGCGGCGATGCGCCAGTGGTTGAGTTCGAGGATGCCCTTGTATTCATCGTTGGGGATCTCGCCCTTGAGCTTCTCGTTGTCGGCGAGGATGGAGGCGGCCCTGCGGTTCATCTCCATGGTCACGGCCTCATCGGTCTTGCTGGCTTCTCGAGTGCTCTCGCGGATGTCCTCCTCCACGCTGGGAGCATCCTTGTCCAGCTTCTTGCGTAGCTCGCGGCGATACTTCCCGACCTGGTGGAGCTGCTCGAGAATGGCCTTGGCCTTGGCGGGGTCGGGGGTCGAGGGCCGGGTGTTGTCGAGGGTCTTGATGGTGGAGCGGTTGAGCCGTAGCAGCTTCTCGAGCACGGACCAGCCGGTCTCCTTGCAGGCCTTTTTCATTGCGGCCTCGTCCTTCATCTGGCGGATCTCCTCGAGCTGCTTGCGCAGTTCCCGGATCTCGCGCTTGTCGCTGGAGCTGATGGAACTCGAGCCGATCTTGCTGCCTTCCTTTTCACGGAGATAGTCGGATTTCTTTTCCTCGTATTGCTCGTCGAGCCAATCGAGCAGTTTGGCCTGCACAGCGGGCGAAATGCCGACCAGTTGGTCGAAGGCCGCCCTGGCCTTGTCGTCATCGGAGTAGAGTGAATTGCTGAACTGGGGCCAGATCTTGCTCGCCTTCGCCATGTCCTCGTTGGCCTGGGCCAGACAGGCGCCTGCGATGGCTGTGGCCACCAATAGGGGGAGTTTCATTCCATTATGAGTAGTGGGCGAAGGTGCCAAAATCAAGGCAAAGTGCTGCGAGGTCGGCCGAGGAGGACCGAGCCAGCACAGCCAGAAGCTGAGCGTCCGATCACTCCATCGGGTGTTCCTTGAGCAGGTCCTCGACCTGATAGAACATGGCCTGGTCCTTGGTGGCTGCACGCACCTTCTTGACCGCATCGGCTTTGACCACCGATGCCTTGTTGCCGAAGGAATTGCGCACGAAGGTCAGCACGTCGGCAAGCTCTTGATCGCTGAGCATCTTGAAGGCGGGCATGGGGACCTGGCCGGGGTATTTCTGGCCCTTGACCTCAAGGGGGCCCATCAGGCCGTGGAGGGTCAACTTGATCAGGCGCTCCTCGCTGCCGATGACCCACTCGCTGCCGGCGAGCGGCGGGAATTGGGCGGCGGGCAGGCCCTTGCCATCGTCCTGGTGACAGGTGCCGCAATGGCCTTCCTTGTGGTACACATCAGCTCCGCGCATGAAGGACTTGCGGTCTTCTCCCTGGAGATGGGTCTTGATCGGAGGTGGCGGCGGGGTGTCGATGATCTTGTTCTTGAGGGCAGCTTCCGCGGCCTGGTAGGGTCCCTTGAGCCAGCGGTCCTTTTTCAGGTTGCCGAGTTTCGAGAGGACGCTGAGCCCCTCGGCTTTCTTCAGCCAGGAAGCGGCGACCACGGCTTCCACCTTCACCCGGTCGTGGGGGTCGCTTGCGGCCTGCTCGATGAGTTTGGCGTGATCGGCGATGCGGTGGCCGTTGTGGCGCAGCGCTCGCACCGCGGCGGCGCGCGCCCGGAAATCCTTGGCCTGAAGCAGGTTGCGCACGAGGTTCTCCTCGATGCGGTCCAGACCCCAGGTCACCCACATGGCTTCCACCAGATGGTGTTCGTAGCGCGGGTCATTCGGGTCGAGCGAGCGTGCCCAATCCTTGAGGGCGGCGATCACCTTTTCGGGATCGCGGCCGCGCAGCTCGCGTTTGGTGCGGTAGCGCGCCCGGTATTCGGGCAGCTTCAGGTTTTCGAGCAGTTGCGGAATGCTGGCGCCGGCGATCTTGGGCTCGGGCACCAGCGGGCGGCTCGGATAGGTGACGCGGTAGATGCGGCCGTGGGCGTGGTCGCGGTTGGGGTCGCGTGCATTGTGCTGCATGTGGCCGATGAGCGCATTGTGCCAGTCGACCACGTAGAGGGAACCGTCGGGAGCGAATTCCAGGTCGACGGGACGGAAATTGCTGTCGCCGCCCTGGATCAGGTCTTGGCGGAAGGTGGCCTTGAAACCGGCACCATCGTCGGAAATGGCATGCTGTTTGGTGCCGAGAAAGCCGATGGTGTTGTTGAGTAGGATGTCACCCTGCACCTCATCGGGAAAGTGGCGGCTGGAGACAAATTCGAGGCCCGAGGTCGGGCGCACCTTGACCTGGAGTAGGTTGGGCGGAACCGGGGCAAAGCTGCCGAAGCCCACCTTGACCTGGCCGGGCAGCATCCATCGCATGTTGGTGTCGGAGGTATCCAAAAAGAAGTCCTGGCCCCAGTCGTCATAGGCGATGCCCCAGGGATTGGGGATGGAGAGGCGGGCGAGGCGCTCGAGTTTGCGGCGCGCCGGATTGTAGCGCCAGAAGCCACCGTTGTAGCTGCGCTTTGGACCGTAGGCGGTCTCGACGTGGCTGTGGAGGAAGGTGCCTTCGCCCATCAGGAAGGCACCGCTCGGATCGGCACAGAAGGCGGAAATGGCGTGGTGGGTGTCGTGATCGTCGAAGCCGGCCATGACAACCTCGCGGACATCGGCCTGGTCATCACCATCGGTGTCGGCGAGAAAGATCAACTGGTAGCCTTGGGAGACATAGACACCGTCATGGGCGATCTCGAAGCCCATGGCCAGGTGCAGGCCATCGGCAAAGGTGGTCTGCTTGTCGGCCACTCCATCCTTGTCGGTGTCTTCCAGGATGATGAGCTTGTCGTCGGGCAGGGGGTCGCCCGGTCGGTAGTGTGGGTAGCTGGGCATGGTGGCGACCCACAGGCGACCCTCGTTGTCGAAGGATATCTGGCAGGGGTTGGAGAGGTCGGGGAAGCGCGACTCGTCGGCGAAGAGTTCAATCTTGTAGCCCTTGGGCACTTTCAGGGTCTTGAGCACTTCGGCTCCGGAGCGGTATTCAATGCTGCCGTTCTTCTTGCCCGGCTTGTAGTTGGTTTTGACCTCGGGCAATTTGTCAGTCTTGGCGTCGGCAGCCGCAATGTCGAAGGACTTGCCGGCGAGCGCGGCCCAGATGGCGCGGTCGCGGATCTCGATCATCTGGCTCAGCTTCTTGAGCTCGAAGGGATAGTTGGCGGGGCCGTAGGGCTTGTGGCGGCGGCCGAAGACGTGCACGCCATTGGGAATCTTGTAGTAATTGAGCCACATCCAGTTCTTGCGCTC
>JAWVYP010000182.1:0-5723 GCA_033722655.1 Akkermansiaceae bacterium
GCGGATTTCTCAAAGCCATGAATACCGCCTGCCCACGGACTTGGAATGGAGCCGTCTGGTGGGACTCAGCAACGAGGATCCGAATGTCAGTCCCGGCACCCGGGACTCCCGCAAGCGGGAAGTCTTTCCCTGGGGTCCATCACTGGAGGAGGCAAACATCCCCGGCAACTTCGCCGACATGACCGCGGCCCTGCATCCCGACACCGATGTCGACCGCACCATCCGCGGCTACGACGATGGTTACGCCTTCACCGCTCCCGTCGGCTCCTACGAACCCAATGAACTCGGCATCCACGATCTCAGTGGCAACATCCAGGAGTGGGTCAGCGATCCCTTCTCCAAGCACGCGGAGAACTCGCTCGGCGTCTTGCGCGGAGGCGGCTGGAACACCTACCAGTTGGAAAACCTCTACAGCGGCTCGCGCAATGCCGCTCCAGTGGATTACGCCGGTCCGATGTACGGCTTTCGGGTGGTTTTGGCCCGCAAGCAGCCCGAATTGCGGGATCCTGTTCCCGAGGAACCCTGAAAAAGGCCCGTGTTTCGGGCATTTTCGGGCCCAACCCGGCCCAGTCCACCATTGACAAAAATCGGCCCGTGTAGGATGCACGCGCGGTCTCCAACCCATCCTTGCATGAGCGACATTCGCATCCTACTCACCACCACCTCCTACCAGGACATCCCTGGCCCCCACCACCAACTGTTGGAATCTTCCGGTGTTGAGGTCGTCAAGGAACGAGGTCCGCTCAGCGAGTCCCAAATGCTCGATCTGGTCGGCAAATTCGACGCCATTCTCTGTGGGGATGATGCCATCACCCGCAAGGTGCTCGAAAAGGCCACTCCGCGCCTCAAGATCCTCAGCAAATACGGCATTGGCGTGGACAAGATTGACGTCGAGGCCGCCACCGAAATGGGCATCCCACTTTCCTTCTGCCCCGGCGTCAACCACACCACCGTCGCCGAGCACACCTTCGCCCTCCTGCTGGGCCTCAACCGCAAACTCGTCGAGGAAGTCAACCACACCCGCAAGGGCGAGTGGAAGCGCCTGACCGGCCACGAGATCATGGGCAAGACCATCGGCGTGGTCGGCCTCGGTCGCATCGGCAAGGAAGTCGTCATCCGCGCCAAGGCCTTCGGCATGAAGGTCATTGGCTACGACGTCTGGTGGGACGAGGAATTCACCAAGGCCCACGAGGTTGAGCGCGCCGAAGACCTCAAGAAACTCTTCGCCAAGTCCGACGTCATTTCCCTGCACACCAACCTCACCGAGGAAACCCGCGACATGATCCGGGCGGACACCATCGCCGGCATGAAAGAGAACGTCATCATCCTCAACTGCAGCCGCGGCGAGGTCGTCAAGACCGACGACCTGGTCGCCGCCCTCAGGAACGGCAAGGTCGGCGGCTATGGCGCGGACGTCCTCGACGAGGAACCGCCACCGCCCAATCATCCGCTGCTCAACGCGCCCAACTGCCTGATCACTCCCCACATCGGCTCGCGCACCCACGAGAGCGTCCAGCGCCAGGCCATGATGGCCACCGAGAACCTGCTCAAGATGCTCAAGGGCGAGAAACCCTTGGCACAGGTCAATGAAGTCGAACCACCGGCGGCCCTGCTCTGATTCCCGTTTCAACGCTCCCAAGCCATGTCCGAAACCTTCTACGTCGTTCCCGAAGAGCAGCACAACAAGCTGGTCGCCGCCGTCTACCGCAAGCGCGGCTACACCCCGGCCGAGGCCCGCGATGGCGCCCGCTTCTGTGCCGAGGCCGCCCGCCACGGCGTCCGCACCCACAATGCGATCAAGGCGCTCCACCTCGACCACCTCTTCGGCTCCGAAGCCGGGGGCTGTGCGCCCAAGGCCAAGATCGAGAAGAAAAAGGACGGCTTCCGCGCCGCCCAGGTCTGGAACGCCAACAAGAAGCTGGGGCAGGCCACGGCCTATGCCGCCATTGAAGCTGCCATCAAGATGGCCGACAAGTATGGCGTTGGCATGGTCTCAGTCGACAACGCCTTCCATTACCTCTGGGGCGGCGGCTACGTGATGGAAGCCGCGCGTCGCGGCTACATCGCCTACACCAACTGCACCGCGGCCCTCGCCGAGGTCGTTCCCTTCGGTGGCAAGTATCCCACCCTGGGCACCAATCCACATTCCTGGGGCTTCCCGACCATCGAGGCCTGCGGCTTTCCCATCGTCATCGACTGGGCGACTTCTGTGGTCGCCATGGGTCGCGTCCAGCAATTCGCCCGCGAGGGCAAGGAACTGCCGCCCGGTGCTGCCGTCGACGAACACGGCAACCCGACCACCGACCCCAACCAGGCCAAGTCGCTGGTGCCCTTCGGTGCCCACAAGGGTTACGGCCTGGCGCTCATGAACGAGATCATTGGTGGTTTCATCGGCGGCTCGCTGCCGACCATTCGCAACCGCTGGGACCAGGTGGGTGACGACAAGGGCGCCTGCTGCTTCTTCTTCCAGGTCTGGCATCCCGATGCCATGAGCTCCGGCGCCTTTGCCAAGGGCCGCAGCCAAACTGAAAACGTCAAGGCCGTGCTCGACGACGTGCTCGGCCACGGCAACGAGGACTGCATCCTGCCCGGCCAGTTCGAAGCCCAGGCCGCTGCACGCTGCGAGAAGGCCGGGGGACTGCTCTTTAGCGAAGCCGAGATCAAGGCCTTCAACGATCTTGCCAAGGAAGCGCGCAAACGCCGCTGGAAGCTCTCCGATTTCAAACAAGTTCAATAATCCATCACTCCACACGCTGTCATGTCCCTCAACATCAAATCCAAAGACGAATGCGCCTTCGACCAGGTTTCGCTGGGAGAAGTCATGCTCCGCCTCGACCCCGGTGAAGGCCGGATCCGCACCGCCCGTCAATTCCAGGCCTGGGAGGGTGGGGGAGAATACAACACCTCTCGCGGCCTGCGGAAATGCTTCGGTCTCAAGACCGCCGTCGTCACGGCCTTCGTCGACAACGAGGTGGGTCATCTCATCGAGGATTTCATCATGCAGGGCGGAGTCGCCACCGACTTCATCCACTGGCGCGAGGACGACGGCATCGGCCGTTCGGTGCGCAACGGACTCAACTTCACCGAGCGCGGCTTCGGCATCCGTGGCGCCGTCGGCAATCCCGACCGTGGCAACACTGCCGCTTCCCAGCTCAAGCCCGGCGACATCGACTGGGACCACATCTTCGGCAAGCTCGGCGCCCGCTGGTTTCACACCGGTGGCATCTTCGCCGCCCTCTCCGAATCTGCAGCCGAGGTCACGCTTGAGGCCGTCAAAGCCGCCAGCAAGCACGGCACCATCGTTTCCTACGATCTCAATTACCGTCCTTCCCTGTGGAAGACCATCGGTGGCATCGAGAAGGCCCAGGAGGTCAACAAGGAGATCGCCCAGTATGTCGATGTGATGATTGGCAACGAGGAGGACTTCACCGCGTCCCTCGGCTTTGAAGTCGAAGGCGTGGACCACAACCTCACCAACATCGAACTCGATGCCTCCAAGGCCATGATCGAAACCGCCGTGACCGCCTACCCGAACTTCAAGGTTGCCGCCACCACCCTGCGGGGTGTGAAGACCGCGACCGTCAACGACTGGTCGGCCATCTGCTGGCACGACGGCGAGTTCCACGAGTCGCGCCAATACCCCGATCTCGAGATCCTCGACCGCGTCGGTGGGGGGGATTCCTTCGCCTCCGGCCTGCAATTCGGTTTCCTCGAATTCAACGATGCCCAAAAGGCCCTCGAATACGGCGCCGCCCACGGTGCCCTTGCCGCCACCACTCCCGGCGACACCTCCATGGCCACCCGCAAGGAGGTCGAAAAGGTCATGGGCGGCGGTGGCGCGCGCGTTGTTCGCTAAGCCACAAAGAATCATCCGCTCGCAGCCCACGATTCCTCACGATCGCCAACTCGCTCACGAAGCGGCAATTTGCCAAAAGGCCCATTCGTGAAGATTCGTGATATTCGTGCATAACCACTCCAACTCCCCTAAGCACAACTCCCCTAAGCAAATACCATGTCCGAAGAACTCTCCGATATTGGCCTGATTGGCCTCGCCGTCATGGGCCAGAACCTGGCTCTCAACATTGCCGACCACGGCTTCCGCATTTCCGTCTACAACCGCACCACCTCCAAGATGGAGGAATTCGTCGCCGAAAATCAGGACACCCCCGGTGGTCTGGTGGGCCAGGCCACCCTTGAGGAATTCGCCGCCAGCCTCAAGCGCCCGCGCCGTGCCGTCATCATGGTCCAGGCCGGTGGCGCCACCGATGCCGTAATCGATGCACTCACCGAGGTTTTCGAACCCGGCGACATCATCATCGACGGCGGCAACGCCAAGTGGACCGACACCATCCGCCGCGAGAAGGAGCTCAAGCAAAAGGGCTACCTCTTCATCGGCAGTGGTGTCTCCGGTGGTGAGGAAGGCGCGCGTTTCGGTCCGGCCCTCATGCCCGGTGGCGACAAGGAGGCCTACAAGCACCTCGAGCCCGTCTGGAATGCCATCGCCGCCAAGGTCGATCCCATCACCGGCAAGGAACTCAAGGGTGCCGAGCCCGGCAAGCCCATTGAAGGCGGGACCCCCTGCGCCACCTACATCGGCACCGACGGTGCCGGCCACTACGTCAAGATGGTCCACAACGGCATCGAATACGGCGACATGCAGATGATCTGCGAGGCCTACGACCTGATGAGCAAGCTGCTTGGCATGTCCGCTCCCGAGATCGGCGAAATTTTCAAGAAATGGGACACCGGGGTCCTCGACAGTTTCCTCATTGAGATCACCGCCGAGGTGCTTTGTCAGAAGGATCCTGACAGCGGCAAGGATCTGGTCGACATGATCCTCGACACCGCCGGCCAGAAGGGCACCGGCAAGTGGACCAGCATCAGCGCGCTCGACATGGGCGTGCCCGCGCCCACCGTCGCCGAGGCCGTGTTTGCCCGCTGCGTTTCCGCCGTCAAGGAAGAGCGCGTTGCCGCCAGCAAGATTCTGACCGGTCCCTCCGCCAAATACGAAGGCGACAAGGAGGAGCTGATTGAGGCCATTCACGCCGCGCTCTACTGCTCCAAGATTTGTTCCTACGCCCAAGGCTTCCAACTCATGCGCGAGGCCCAGAACGAATACGGCTGGAAACTCGACTTTGGCAGCATCGCCCAGATCTTCCGTGGTGGCTGCATCATCCGCGCGGTCTTCCTGCAGAAGATCACCGAGGCCTTCGAGCGCGATGGCGAACTCGCCAACCTGCTCCTCGACCCCTATTTCAAGGGCGAGATCGACAAGCTTCAGGCCCAGTGGCGCAAGGTCGTCGGCACCGCAGCCGTCCACGGCGTGCCTGCCCCCTGCATCGGCAGTGCCCTGACCTACTACGACAGCTACCGCTCCGAGCGCCTGCCCGCCAACCTGTTGCAGGGTCAGCGCGACTTCTTCGGAGCCCACACCTACGAGCGCGTCGACCAGCCCCGCGGCAAGTTCTACCACATCGACTGGCCCGAGCCCGACCGTCCTCAGCTCGAGATGTAAGTCGAACATTCCACCCTCACCCCAAAAAGGCCAAACCATCAAGGTTCGGCCTTTTTTGCAATGGGCTCAATGGGCTCAATGGGCTCAGTTTTCACCTGCTCGACGTGACCGCTCGCTCGGGGACATCCAATTCTTTGGTGAGGCCAAAGTTGTGTGTCCCCACCTCAAAACCACATTCTTCCACCCTAACAATGACTCTTTCGACCAC
>JAWVYP010000183.1:0-5666 GCA_033722655.1 Akkermansiaceae bacterium
TAGGCGCGCGCCTTCTTCGGCCACGGTCACGCCACAGATTTTGAGGGAGACTGCAGTAGGATCGAGAAAGCGCTCGAGTGGTGACATGGCTCGATCCTAAGCGCATTTGCTGCCATGCGCCAATCTTGAGATGTCTTCCAGGTTGATTGCGCGGATTGATGGCCTAGTCTGCGTCCCGTGAGCAGCGCGTCCCATCCTCCCTACGGATCCATGTGGTCCCTGATCGGGGCGTGCCTGTTTCACGGCTGCATCCTTTCCCTGCTGCTCATCCTGGCCAGCCTGTTCGGCTGGATTGCGCAGCTCGATGCCTGGGTCGGTGCCCGGATGAGCGAGATGATGGGGGAGAGCTTTGCTCATCGTCTGCCCGCCGCCCTGGCCTGGTTGATGGCCGTCCTGGTTGCCTTCGGACTGCCGGCCCTGCTGCTCACCTGCGCCCATGCCTGGCAGCGTTTCACGGTCTGGTTCATCAGTCTGGTGGTGTTGGCCCTCTGGATTCCGGTGCTCTCCCTGTCGGCGCACCACCCCGATGTGGCGCTGGTCTGGCTGGCTGCCGCCGCTGCCGGCCTTTCGGTCACCGTTCATCTCTACCGCGTGTCGCGGCAAGGTTCCCGCTGAACTACCCGAATCATGAAACGAGCCGATTTTCCCCAACCCGTGCGCGACCTCATCGCCGAGCTCAAGCAGTTGCCCGGCGTGGGTCCTCGCTCCGCTGAGCGGATTGCGCTCTGGCTCCTGCAAAACCCCAAGGCGCAACCCGAGCACCTGGCCACCGCCCTGCGCGAGGCCGAAGCCCGCATCGAGGACTGTCCGGTCTGTGGCTTCTTTGCCACCTCTGAGGGCTGTGGGATCTGTGAGGATGCCGGACGCGAGGAGCAGTGTTTGTGTGTGGTCGAACAAGCCACTGATGTATTGCCGCTGGAGCGTTCCGGTGCCTTCCGCGGTCGCTACCACTGTCTGGGTGGCAAGTTGTCACCCCTGGACCGGGTCACGCCAGAGGACCTGCGGATTGCGCAACTGCTGCGCCGCCTCGAAAGCATGGAGGGAGAAATTGAAGTGATCCTGGCGCTCGGCTCGGACGTCGAAGGCGAGGCCACTGCCAACTACCTTGCCGACATCCTGCGCGAACGCGGTTGCCGCCTCTCGCGCATCGCCCAGGGCCTTCCCGCGGGGGGTGGGCTCGAACACGCCGACGAACTCACCCTGATGCGAGCGCTGCAAGGCCGGCGCAATCTCTGAGGGAGCGCATTGTGCTTGTGAAATCCTGTGGAGCCGCTATCCGGTAGGCATCATGAGCGATACCTTCTATCAGGAAACCATGACCGTTGCCCGTGCCAGCGGTGATGCAAGAGCCGCCTTCATTCGCCGCACCTACGGCCACCTCGCCGGAGCCGTCATTGCCTTCCTGCTGGTGGTCAGTGCGCTGCTCCACTACACCACCCTGCCGCAGGCGATGCTGGGCTTCATCCAGGCCAACCAATTCGGCTGGCTGATGCTTCTCGGAGGCTTCATGCTGATCGGCTGGATGGCCCGGGGGCTTGCCGCGGGTGCCGGTGGCACCGCCGTGCAATATGCCGGACTCGGACTCTACGTGGTCGCTCAGGCGCTACTTTTCCTGCCACTGCTCTACATCGCGACCGTCTTCGCCTCGCCGGATGTGCTGCCCCAGGCGGCCATCTGCACGGGCGCCCTGTTTGGTGGCCTGACTTTCGTGGTGTTCACCACCCGCAAGGATTTCTCCTTCCTCGGCTCCATCCTCAAGGTCGGAGGCCTGATTGCACTGGGTGCGATTGTTGCCGGTGCCATCTTTGGCTTCAACCTGGGCCTCGGTTTCACGGTGCTGATGATTGTCTTCGCCAGTGCAGCCATCCTCTATGACACCAGCCGCATCATGCGCGAGTATCCGACCGATCGCCACGTCGGTGCCTCGCTCGAACTCTTTGCTTCCGTGGCCCTGCTGTTCTGGTACGTGCTGCAGCTCTTCATGGCGCGCGACTGATGCGCTCCCTCAGTCCCTGGAGTCCGCAAGCAGCGGCTGCAAGCGGGCGCGGTTGTAGCGCTGCACCAGGATGCAGGGCAGGTTGGCGGCCAAGGCGTAGGCGATGATGATGAGCATGGCCCAACCCGGGTTCCAGATCAGGAAAAGCGGCACGAAGAACAGGGCGCTCCAGTGGCAGAGTTCACCACGCCAGGTTTCCTGGATGAAGCGCCTGAGGTAGCCGGCATCGCGCCGCTGCAGCCTGGCCTTGGCGAAACCACCGCCGAGCCAGCTGGCGCCATCGGGGAGCCGGTCTTTCCATTTGCGGATGGCAAAGGCGCGTTCGTAGAAGCGCCCCTTGTGCTCGAAACCGAGTGGGGCCGGTGGCTTCAGGCAATCGACGGGCAGACGGGTCCAGGCCCAGGCCAGGCCGAGCTGGATGATGGGCCAGCCCAGGACATTGAGGATCACGATCCAGGGGATGGAGAGTTCAAGCAGCATCGAAACGACGTCCCTTCCAGGTCACTTTCTGGCCGGACTTGAGGGCCGAGCGGGCATAGAGGCCGAAGAAAAAGAGCAGGGGCAGGGGATAGATCAGCCCCAGCATGGGCGGGAAGGCTCCCACCTTGCGGCCGAGAATGGCGACCTGCATGGCAAAGGCCAGGTAGAGGATGAGCATGGCAAGGCCGGGGAAGACGGCGAGGCTGATGGCGGCGATCATCAGGCCGATCATCCAGAGCACGATCACCGCCATCACTGCGGGCGGGGTGTTGCCGGCGCCCGAGGCGAAGCCCTTCGTCCAGCCTTCAATGACCTGCCCCATGCCATCCGGGTACATGCGGAAATTGATCATGCCGCGACCGGGAATGCTGCGGGCGGGGATGCCCTTGCGCTCCAGGTGTTCGCGCAGCTTGAGATTCTCGAGCACTGCTGCGCGCACCGCTTCGTGACCTCCACAGGCCTTGTAGTCCTCGCGCGAAATCAGCAGGCATTGGCCAAAGAGGCCGTTGGGCACAGTCCCCGCCACCATGGCCAGGTTGAAGAAGAGCGAGGCGGACTCGTAGCTCTCCTCGATCTGGTGCCAGGGGCCCACCGCAAGCGCTCCCGACTCATACTGGCTGAGCAGGTGCTTGAAGCCGTGCTTCTCCCACCAGGTGTCGGCATCGAGAAAGCAGAGGTAGTCGCCCTTGGCCTCTTGGGCTCCCTGGTGGCAGGCCCAGGTCTTGCCGCGCCAGCCCTCGGGCAGGGGCTTGGAGGAGATCACGGTGGCGCCCATTGCGCGGGCGATTTCCGCTGTTCTGTCCTCGGACTCGTCGTCGATGACCAGCAACTCCAGCGGCCAGTCCTTCTGCGCACGGATGGAGTGGATCAGCCGCGGCAGGTTGTGGGCCTCGTTGCGGGCGGGGACAATGAGGCTGACCTTTCCAGGCTGTGCCTGACAGCTTTCGCGGGGGAGTGGCGCATTGAGCCGCGGTCGAAGCCACCAGCCCAGGGTCCAGAGCACGAGCAGGATGGGGGTCAGGATGAACATGCTTTTGCGAAGATCATTGCCGTGAATGATCCACGCGGAAACAAAAAACGGGGCACCCGTTAATGGGTGCCCCGTGGGTGGTGGGAATGGTGAATTACTTGAGTTTGACGCTCAGGGTGTCCGCGCCCTCGACCTTGATGCCCTCGATGCCGTCGAGGATCTTCTTGGCTTCGGCAGCGCTCCCGGGGTCGGAGGTCATGAATTCCTTGAACTTCTCGTCATTGTTGACGAGTGCGCCCATGTCGAGGTCCATCAGGGTGACCTTGTTGCCATCGACGTATTCGCCATTGGTTTCGGCGATGCCGCCGGGAAACTCCAGTTTGAAGCTCATGCGCACATCTTTCATCATCTGCTTGGCCATGGCCATTTCCTCGGGACCGGGTGCTTCACCCGCTACATCTGCATCGCCCGCGTCACCTTCCTCCAGCGTGTTGTCCAGGGTCAGCACGCCGTCCTTGTAGCTGAGCTTGAGGGGTTCTCCTTCTTCACCTTCCGGTCCGCCCTCATTCATGGATTGTCCGAACACGTAGTTGAGTTTGTTGACATCCTTGAACTCGTAGACCGTGATCACGCCCTTCTTGCCGTCGCGGTTGATGGCCTTGACTTCCTTGAGGGTCACGCCTTCGCCCATGCTGGCGACGGCTTTCTCGGATCGCTCCTTGTTCTGTTGGAGCATCTGTTCCATAGGATCGCCGCCTTCGCCGACAGCCCCCATCATCTGGAAGATTTCTGGGCCGAAGGTGGTGATTTCGGTAATGGTTCCACTGCCGTCCTTGTTGAGGCTGAGAGTGGTCTCGTTCTGAAGGCAGCTGGTCAGCAGGGTCAGTGTGAGGGCGCCAAGCGCGGTGATCAGTTTTTTCATAATGCAGGCATCAGAGGTTATTGCCCGCGAGGGAGCAATTATAAGATCGGATCCATTGTGTAACTGTCTGGATAACACGGCTTGATAGGCTTGGTCTGTGGATCCATGGTGATGCATGGCCATCCTGCGCGGCATCAAGTTCACAAGCGTCCTGGCGGCATTGGCGCTGTTCTTTGCGCCATGGGTGGAAATTCGACTCGCCGGCCAAGTCACCAGCACTCAGACGGGAATCCAGACCATCACGGGCGACGCCACGCCGGGCCCAGGTAAGCAATTGGACCAGGAATCAAAGTCGCTCGACTCCGCGCCCTTGGTGGGTGCTGCCTTGGTGGCGGTCGTGCTGTCCATCCTGCTTTCGGCCATTGCCATCAAGTGGGACCACGCCCTCCCTCAGATCCTCGGCCCAGCGCTGTGCGCGCTCGCCATGATCCTGCTGATTGCCCAATGCTTGCAGGAATTTCCAGCGAAGCAGACCATTCAGGATTCGATCTCATCCGACCAGGCGACCTTGGATGGAGAGATGGGTGCCTTCATGGTGGTGATGATGATGGAGGAACTCGAGATTGCCATCCTGCCCGTGCTGTATGTTGTGTGCGGCCTGCTTGGGGTTTGTGTGTTGCTGTCGTTGATTCCCTTGCTTGCAGAGCTGCGACTGTGGAAGTCGAGCGCGGCCAGTCTGTTGTTGGTGATTGGTTTGGTGGGCTGTGATCAGCCTTCATTATCCGATGGTAGTGAGATTCGAGCTGAAGTTGATGAGAAGCCATCTGCGATACCTGAAGACTTTATTCAAAAATGGGAGAATATCGTTATTCCCTCAGTGAACTTCGAGGACACTACGGTCGAGGACGCTATAGAGTTTTTGCGTATGCGCTCCGCCGAACTTGATCCGGAGGAGGATCCGACAAAGAAAGGTGTCAGTTGGGTGGTGCGTACGCCGACAAGTGAGAATGTTGATGATGCCTCACTGCAAAGGGCTCTCGAGTTATCACCGGAAGCCGCCGTGACTAAGATCAACCTCAGAGTCAAAAACATGAAGATGGTCGATCTGATTAAAGAAATCTCAGAGCAGGCCCACCTGAATTGCTATCTTACCTCCAGATGTTTCATCATGATGCCTGAGGAGCAGAAGCTTAATCCAGAGGTCGAACGTGAGCATGGTATTGAAATCTGGCGAGTCTACCGCGAAGTCAAGGATTGAGGTTTGCTGACTGTAGCGGGGGGGGGTTTAACGGAGCCAGAACCCCATTGATGGGGGAAAAAACACCCCCGACGAAAACAAAAAACCAAAACAAGACCCA
>JAWVYP010000184.1:0-5580 GCA_033722655.1 Akkermansiaceae bacterium
CAGAGGGCCTTAAAAAACCAAAAGATGCGGTGATCCACTCGGTGGCCACCATCGACACAGAATCGAGTCCAATCTTTGAAGGATTTGATCATCCTTTTGTTCACTTGCTCTATGCCTTCCGGCACGATGCGAGTGGCATGTCAGACATGCAATACGCGCACCGGAAAAAGGGTGTCAAAATCACCAAGCTGCGAGAGAAGCACCCCGATCCGTATTGGCCCTATGAAGAGTTCCCCGACATTCTCCCAAAGCTGCCCTTGGAATGCTTTGAGAACATTGAAGTGGATGATGATGCCATCGAGATGTTGCTGAGTCAGTATGTCGGACATGAAGATCCAGACAAAATCATCGCAGTGGTGCCGCCCTCTTCGGCTTACGGAGTCTCACTTTGGGGTGACATGGGCGATGACGAGGGGGTTCAATGCATCTTCGAAATTTCGATCAAGTCAGGAAAGGTGAAGACCTACAACATATGCAGTTAATATGAGCAAAGAGGGAGACAGAGACGAATGGCACGTGATTAAGCACATTCACTTTGAAAATGAACCACTTACAAAAACGCGTAGTTTCCGATGCCGATACGCTCAGACACTTTGGATTAAGCATTTTTTTCGTTATGGCTGAGCGCCGCGAAACCTTGATTTTTCAAGGATTCCAGACACGTAAAGCGTCTTAATCACGTGCCATTCGGGACAGATAAACTGCGTGCGCACCGGCCATACCCGTAAGATCAAAAAAATGTTCGATCATCCAATTTGGCGGACATAATCGGGAAATGAAAACATCTGACGGTGATTTGCTCCAAAGTTACGTCCACAAAAGGGACCACAAGGCCTTTGAGCAACTGGTCAAAAATTACATCCAAATCGCCTATTCCGCGGCGATCACGGATCTGAAATGTCCCGATCTCGCGAAGGATGCCACCCAATTGACGTTTTTGGAGCTGTCGAAGAAGGCCCCCAAGCTGACGTCCGAGGTCAAACTAGGTGGCTGGGTCTTTGTCACCGCGCGAAACATTTCGCGCAGCATCCGAAGAGGGGAATCCCGCCGCGCCGAGAGGGAGCGGCTTTATCAATATATCGATCAAATGAAATCCACACCTGAACCCGATTGGGAGGAGATCAGGCCGGAAATCCATGCGGCTCTGGCTGAAATCAAACCGATCTATCGCGATGTGATCATCATGCGCTTTTTTCAGGGCAAGGATTTCAAAGCGATGGGCAAAGCCTTGAATATCTCGGCGGACACCGCCCGCATGCGTTTGAACCGAGGGCTGGAAAAAATGAACGCCCGGCTTGCCAAGAAAGGAATCCGCTCGACCGCTTCAGCGCTGGGAGTGGCATTGCCAGCCCACGCCATGACAAGCGTTCCATCGGGCTTGGCTCTCTCAATCTCAAACACGATCGCCACAGGAAGTGCCGTATCGATCGCCTCAAGCTCAATCCTCACCTCAACCCTTACCCTTATGAATGCCACCACCATTACCGCCTGCGCAGTTGCAGCAACTGCCATCACAGTCACTGCGATTCTTATCATCCATGAGCCTGACGCGCCGAATCGCCAGAGTGGTCAGAGCCAAACTGCTGGAGCCACAGCCAAGCAACCCAGTCAGGCTTCCCATCCAAACACACAATCTCCAAGGGGTCAGAGCCCCAGATCGGACCATTCCCAGTCAAAGCCGGGGCAGGGGGGAGATGCGGGAGTCGGTATTGATCCGGTCTATTTGAAAAAAGCGGGGGTGAAACTGGCGATGATTGAAAAAATGTTGCCCATCATCAAATCGCAGATGGCCGACGAATTCAGTGTCGATCTGCCGAATCCGGCCAAGCAACTGCAACAGCGCATCGGCTTGGACCAAAACACAACAGACGCAATTGAGGGGATCATTGCCGCGCACAACGCTGCAGAGAAACAAAGGGCGAAAGATTCAGCCGCGCGATCCATGGAATTGGTTGAGAACCTGTTTGCCGATCAACGCGAAGAGATGTTGCACTCCATGGCGTTCGCGGAGATGGCGGAAGCTGGGCAAACCTTGACAAAGGAACAAGAGGCCTATGAGACGGCACTCAACCAACGATTCGAAAGTGAACTTAAATCCACATTGGGGGAATCACTTCCTGAGGATCCTCAAGAGTGGTATCAGAGCGAGGCGACCATGGCTCAAATTGAGGCCGTTTTAAATGCGGACCAAGGTCGCGAAATCCAGAGCTATGCCCGTGAGCAGCAACAGCGCAAGAACGAGGAGGTGGCCTTGGAAAGAACCAATGACCTGTCCAATGCTCTGGGCTTGGACAATGCCGAGCGCGACACGCTTCATCAATTCCTGATCGAAAACCCGGATGCATCGAACGCACAAATTTCAGAAATTATCTCACCAGAGCTGCGCGCTTTGCTCCCCGAAGAAAAACCCGGTGCGCCCTTCAGTATCAGGATCGGCTCTGGCAAATGAGAGTCGGCGTATCATCCGCCTGCGCGGGCCAGATACTCAGTCCTTGAAGCTCATGCAGGCTGCCATTAGCGTCTTTCATCTTGAAGCAGACCACGGCCAAACAATGGATTCCAAGGGGTGAGCCCTATGGGCCGGGTCAAGATCAAGCCAGCAAGAGCGGATTTCCGCCGATACTCGAGCATTTGGTGCTGCAGCGCGGCCTGGCGGAGCCAGATTGTCTGGAATCCTATCTCAATCCCCGTTTGCGCGATCTCAGCGATCCCATGCTCATTCCCGGGATGGAGGCGGCGGTGGAGCGCATCCTTGCGGCGGTCGACGCCGGGGAGAAAATTTGCATCTATGGCGACTACGACGTTGATGGAGTGAGCTCCATCACCCTGATGCGCCGCATCCTGCTCGCCTACGGCGCGGAGCCCGATCACTTCATTCCCAAACGCGCCGCCGAAGGCTACGGCCTGAGCGAGGCGGCCATCGCGCGCTGCATGGAGGAGAACGGCAAACCGGATCTGATCGTCACGGTGGATTGCGGCACGGTCTCGGTGGCCGAGATCGCGCAACTGCGCGAAGCCGGAGTGGACGTGGTGGTGGTTGATCACCACGAACCACAGCCCGACGGTCTGCCCGACTGCCATGCTCTGGTGAATCCCAAACTCGGCGACAAGTTCACCTACCTCTGTGCCGCCGGTGTGGTGTTCAAGCTGGGACACGCTCTGCTCAAGCAGCGACCCGCCAAGCTCGACCTCAAGGATCTGCTCGATCTGGTGTCGGTGGCCACCATTGCCGACATCGTGCCTTTGGTGGAAGAGAACCGCCTGCTGGTCCGCCATGGTCTCAAGCGCCTGCCGCGCACCCTCAATCCGGGCCTTAGAGCCCTGCAGCAGGTGACCGGCATGCATGGGACGGCGACTTCGATGGATGTCGGCTTTCGCATCGGTCCGCGTCTCAATGCGGCAGGCCGCATGGAGCAGCCTGAATTGGCGCTCCGTGCCCTGATGACCGACAGCCGCAGCGAGGCGGAGCGCCTCGCCCGGCAACTTGACGAGTGCAACCGCGAGCGCCAGGGCGAGGAGGCCCGCATCCGTCGCGAGGCCGAGGCCATTCTGGAAAACAACGAGGAGTGGATGCGCCAGCCAGTGATTGTCCTCGGCGACCGCAACTGGCATCCCGGCGTGGTGGGCATTGTGGCCTCGCGCCTGATGCGCCAGCACCACAAGCCGACCTTCATCGTGGCCATTGATGAGGACGGACTCGGCAAGGGCTCGGGCCGCAGCATTGAGGGGGTGTCGCTGGTGGCGGCCATTCGAGACTGCATGGATCATCTCGAGGCCGGGGGCGGCCACGACATGGCGGCTGGAATTTCCATCCGCGAGGACCAGCTTGATGCCTTTCGCGAGAATTTCGGCAAGCACGTGCTCGGCCAAGCCGATGAAGCCCAGCGCGCACCCAAGCTCTACTACGATGCCGAGATCGGCTTTGAACAGCTCTCGTTGGAATTCCTCGCCGAATACGAATTGCTCCAGCCCTTTGGCAACCAGAACCCCCAGCCGGTGTTCGTGGCCCGGGCGGTGGAGCAAACCCGCGCGCCCTACCACATGAAAAACCAGCACTTGCGGCTTTCCCTGCGCCAGCACCAGCACGAGCGGGAGGCCGTCTTTTTTGGCGGGGGAGCCCATCCTTTGCCTGACCCACCCTGGGATGTGGCCTTCACTCTCGACCGCAACACCTTCCGAGGTCGGACCAGCCTTCAACTACTGGTTCAGGACATCCGCTCGGCAAATTGAGCCAGTGGCCGGAAATGCGGCGATTTTTTTGACCAAATCGTCCAGTTTCCGGTTTCCATCCGTGCCTTCCCGGGCTTCAATCCCGCCGCAGCGGATTCGCTGGTTTTTCGTCCCCCTGAAGAAACTTTCACCGAACGCGTGTAAGCTCGCCCACCAGTCTAAGATACCCCGCCCACCAGTCTAAGATACCCCGCCCACCAGTCTAAGATACCCCGCCCACCAGTCTAAGATACCCCGCCCACCACCCATGAGCCACCCCACCTATCGCATTGCCATTGGCGCCGACCACGGCGCGTTTGAACTCAAGCAATCCGTCGTCGACCACCTCAAACTGCGCGGCCACGAGGTCCGCGACCTGGGCACCGACAGCAAGGATTCGGTGGATTATCCCGACTACGCCAATGGCGTCGCGCGGCTGGTGGCAGACGGCAGCTACGATTACGGCATTCTCGCCTGCACCTCCGGCATTGGCATGAGCATCGCCGCCAATCGACACCGCCGCGTTCGTGCGGCCAAGGTCGATACGGTCGACGAGGCCGTGGTGACTCGTCAGCACAACGACGCCAACGTGCTCTGCCTGGGCGGCAGGAATACGGATGCCGAAACCGCCGCGGCCATGGTCGACGCCTTTCTCACCACCGCCTTCGAAGGCGGACGCCACGAGCCTCGTGTCTGCAAGTCCTCGGGCAGTGCCATCCAGGTGTCCGATCCCGACATCTACGCCGCCATCACCGCCGAGCAAGAGCGTCAGCGCAACCACATCGAACTGATTGCCTCCGAGAACTTCACCTCGCCCGCCGTGATGGAGGCCCAAGGCTCGCTGCTCACCAACAAGTATGCCGAGGGCTATCCCGGCCGCCGCTGGTATGGCGGCTGCGAGCACGTCGACAAGATCGAGAAGATCGCCATCGATCGCGCCAAGCAGCTCTTCGGCGCCGAGCACGCCAACGTCCAGCCGCACTCCGGCTCCCAGGCCAATACCGCCGTCTACTTCTCGGTGCTCAAGCCGGGCGACCGCATCTTCACCATGGACCTGGCCCACGGCGGTCACCTGACCCACGGCCACAAGGCCAACTTCTCGGGCCGCTTCTACGATGTCACCCACTATGGCGTGAGCGAAAAGGACGAGCGTATCGATTACGACGAACTCGAGAAAACCGCACGTGAGATCAAGCCGGCCCTGATCACCGTGGGTGCTTCCGCCTATTCGCGCGAGATCGACTTCGAGCGCATGGGCAAGCTGGCCCGCGAGGTCGGCGCCTACCTCTGTGTCGACATGGCCCACATTGCCGGCCTGGTCGCCGCCGGAGTGCATCCAAGCCCGGTGCCCCACGCCGACTTCGTCACCTC
>JAWVYP010000185.1:0-5565 GCA_033722655.1 Akkermansiaceae bacterium
CTTGATCAGGTCGGCCATCACGTTGAAGGGCTTGAGGCCCAAGCGCTCGGCGAGATCGGGAACCAGGATGGGGGGCTTGATGACGATCAGCTTGGACTGGTCGTTCTCGGCATCGCTGCTGTCGTCGGAACCGGAATCCTCTGCCTTTGCTGCGGGCTCGGGGGCCTTGTCGTCAGCCTTTTGCTCCGCCTTGGCGGAGTCGGCATCGGACTTGCCTTTTCTTTTCTTGGACTTGTCGTCGGAGAACAGATCGAGTGCTTCGCTTTTGGCCTTTTCGACCCGGTGGGCACGAGGATTTTCCAATGCCTCGACCCGCGCGCGCTGGCGCTCGCGGCGTGACATCTTCTTGGGATCGTCGATCAGATCGAGGACCTCATCTTCTTCCTTGTTCGGGGACTTGTCGCTTTTGTCAGGCATTCGGGATCGGTTCTTGATTCTTGTGGAGCTTAGGACTCTTTGGAACTGGCGGTTTCAGCCTCGTCTTCCTTGGGGGAAGCATCGTCGGCGGGAGTTTCGGCTTCGGCAGCAGGTTCTTCAGCGGCTTCCTCGGCAGGGGGCTCGGTGGCCGGCTCGGTGTCTCCGGCGGCGGGAGTGGCGTCGCTGGCGGCATTGGCCAGTTCGGCGGCGCGCTCGAGGATGGGCTTGGCTTCGTCCTCGCTGATTTCGAGAATCTCGCCGATGTCCTCGGCGGACATGCCGATGATGTATTCGGGAGCGATACCACCGGCTACCGCCAGTTTGGCGGCCTGCTCGTTGTTGATGCCGAGTTGTTCGCCGAGTGACTGGGCAGCGCCACCGATCTTGTCGCGGAATTGCTCTTCCTTGGACTCGTCGCGGCGGACTTGGATGTCCCAGCCCATGAGGCGCGAGGAGAGGCGGGCGTTCTGGCCCTTGCGGCCGATGGCCTTGCTGAGATCTTCCTCGGGAACGGTGACGTGGATGGTCTTTTCCTCCTCGTTGATGTCGATGTTGATCAATTCGGCGGGTTTGAGGGCCTCGCGTACGAATTCGGCGGGATCCTCGCTCCAGCGGATGATGTCGACCTTCTCGTTGTTGAGTTCGCGCACGATGTTCTTCACCCGGGCACCCCGCATGCCGACGCAGGCACCAACGGGGTCAACCTTGGGATCGTGGCTCCAGACGGCGACCTTGGTGCGGAAGCCGGCCTCGCGGGCGATGCCGCGCAACTCGACGGTGTGATCGGAGATTTCGTTGACTTCGGCCTCGAACAGGCGGCGCACGAAGTTGGGATGGGAGCGCGAAAGGATGATTTCAGGACCGCGGCCCTCGTTTTCGACGGCACAGACGTAGCAGCGGATGCGGTCGCCGATGTTGTAGTCTTCGCCCTGGACGCGCTCGCGGTTGGGCATGACACCCTCGAACTTGCCGAGGTCGATCATCACATCGTTGCGCTCGAAGCGGCGGACGGTGCCGGAGACGATGTCGCCGGCGCGGTCCTTGAACTCCTCGTAAATCATCTCCTTTTCGGCCTGGCGGAGACGCTGCATCATGGTCTGCTTGGCGGTCTGCACGGCGATGCGGCCGAAATCCTTGGGGGTGACGTTGAATTCCATCACGTCGCCCGGCTGGGAATCGGCCTTCTTCTTGGAGGCGGTGCTGAGGGGAACTTCGTTGAACTTGTCGCGGTAATCCTCGTCGGTCACGACGTCGAGACTGGCGAAAATGCGGGTCTCACCTTTCTTGAGGTCGATGTCGGCGCGCAGGGTCTCGATGGCATCGGCGCCGGGAACCATCTTGCGATAGGCGGAAATGAAGGCAAATTCGAGCGCGGCGACAACCTTGTCACGGTCGATGCCTTTTTCTTTCTCGTAGAATTCGATGAGTGCGACGATGTCGTTGGTCATGGCTTGTCTGAAATCTCTGGTGGCAACCCGGTTTCCGGACCTCGTGAGGCCTAGAGACGCAAAAGAGCGGGTGCAAGACCCACTCCTTACTCGCGTCAGAAGTTGTTCACAGGGTGTTTAGGACGGGCTCAGGGGCCATGCAAGCCTAATCTAGGAACCGGAAGTGCCGGTTCTGTCCCGGATTTGGGCGATGGCCCAATGCGCGTGTTCGGCGATGAGTGGATCGGGATCCTGCGCCGCAGCCTCAAGGGCCGGGAGGTCGTCCTCGTCGCCGGTGTTGCCCAGCGCCACGCAGACATTGCGCAGGAAGCGCGGGCGCTTGACACGCTTGATGGGGGACTTGCGAAAGAGCTGGCGGAATTCCTCGTCGCTCAGGGCAAGGAAATCGCGCAGGCGGAGGCTGAAGACCTCTTCACGGGCGTGGAAGCTGGCCTCGCGCGAAGTCGAGGCAAAGCGGTTCCAGGGACAGGCGTCGAGGCAGTCGTCGCAGCCGTAGATGCGGTTGCCGATCGCCTTGCGGAATTCCTCGGGGATGGCGCCCTTGTGCTCGATGGTCAGATAGGAGATGCAGCGGCGTGCGTCGAGCTTGTGGGGTGCGGTGATGGCCTGGGTCGGGCAGGCATCGATGCAGCGCACGCATTTGCCGCAGTGGTCGCCGAAAGGTGGGTCGGCTTTGAGTGGCAGCGTGGTGAGGATCTCGGCGAGGAAGAACCAGGTGCCGAGACGGCGGTGGATCTGCATGGTCGACTTGCCGCTCCAGCCAAGACCGGAGTCGGTGGCGAAGTCGCGTTCGAGAACCGGGCCGGTGTCGACGTAGGGCTTGTGTTCACCACCGAGCGTTTCGAGTTGGGAGCGGAACTGCTTGAGCTTCTTCTCAATCAGATCGTGATAGTCGTCGTTCCAAGCGTAGCGGGCGATGCGGTAACCGCCGGCGTCCTCGTCCTTGAAGGGCGTCTCGCCGGGAAAGTAGTTCATGGCGAGGCTGATCACCGACTGGCAGCCGGGCAGGACCACCCGCGGATCGGAGCGGCGGTCGGGATTTCGCTCCATCCACCCCATGTCCGCATGCTTGCCGTCCTCAA
Source organism: Akkermansiaceae bacterium (assembly GCA_033722655.1). GTDB lineage: Bacteria > Verrucomicrobiota > Verrucomicrobiia > Verrucomicrobiales > Akkermansiaceae > Luteolibacter. The sequence goes on from JAWVYP010000185.1 coordinate 2,948, forward strand.
TCCACTCGATGAAGTCATCGGCGTGAGTGGCGCGGGTGGCGGCGGCGATTCGGCAGTCGTCGAAGCCGAGTTCGGCAGCCCACTGCTTGATCTGCTCAGTCGCCATGGGTGAAGTGATAGCTGGCGCAATCGAGGATGCCGGCACAGACCTCCTCAATGTCGAGGCCCTTGGTATCGAGTTCGAGGTGGGCGGTATCGCGGTAAAGGGAATCTCGCTCTGCCATCAAGCGGGCGACCGCGCCCTTGGGATCCTTGGTTTGGAGTAGGGGACGGTGGTTGTTGCGTGAAGTGCGCTCAAGAATTTCCTCGGGCGTGGCCTTGAGCCAGACCACAAAGCCAAGTTCGCGCAGCAACTTGCGATTGCTCTCGCGCAGAATGATGCCCCCGCCGGTGGAGATGATGCGATTGCTGGGGGAATCATTGACCAATTCCTTGAGCAACTCGCATTCGATGTCGCGGAAGACATCCTCACCGTCGGTGGAGAAGATTTTGGGGATGGATTTGCCCTGACGCTTCTCGATGAGTTGATCGGTGTCGATGAGTGTGTAGCCGAGTTGTTCCTGCAGTTTGCGGCCAACGCTCGATTTGCCCGAACCCATGAAACCGATGAGCACCAAACAGCGTGGCGTGCTGCTGGTTTTCTGGTCGGGTCCGTTTTCCATGCGTGACGCTAGAACACTTCGCAAGCGGATGCACCATTGTTTTGGATTACTGGCTCAATGGGGCTCATTAGGCCCCAGCAGGGGACACACAAGGCCCCAGCAGGGGACACACAAACTTGGGCTCGTTCCTCGCTCCAAGCTTTGTATGTCCCCGAGCGAACGGTCACGCAGAGCCTCATCTAGGTAGGCGCTGCTGACTGCCCGAAGTTGCTTGTCCCCATCACCGGCATAGTGATGGAATCCCCTCGTGCCCAAGACCAAGATCATCGATGCCTTTGAGGAGGACATGAAAGACGCCCTGCGCGAGGCCTGTGCCTTGCTGGAGGCGGGTGAGGTCGTGGCTTTGCCAACCGAGACCGTTTATGGCCTCGCGGCCGACGCCACCAATGCCGCAGCAGCCGCCAAGGTGTTTGAGGCCAAGGAACGGCCCTCGTTTGATCCGCTCATCGTGCACATCGGAGCGCGCACGGATCTCAAGCTGGTCGCCGATGTGCCCAAGGAGATTGCGGAAGTCGTGGGCAAATTGGGGGATGAATTTTGGCCCGGACCGCTGACTCTGATTTTGCCCAAGCGCGACGCGATTCCAGACATCGTGACCAGCGGCCTGCCAACGGTCGGCGTGCGCCAGAGTGCCAACCCGATCTTTCGGGCCATCAACAAGAAGCTGGGCAAGCCCATCGCGGCACCCAGCGCCAACCGCTTTGGCCGCATCTCGCCGACTTCGGCAAACGCCGTGGAAAAGGAGCTGGGCGGCCGCATTCCGCTCATCGTCAATGGCGGTGCGTGCAGCGAGGGCCTGGAGAGCACCATCATTTCCATCGAGCCCCGCGAGGGCAAGAAGCCCATCTTCCGCCTGCATCGTGCAGGACCCATCACCAAGGAAATGCTGCAGAAATTCGGCAAGGTGGAGAAGATCAAGCCGGGGGCGAGTAAGCTGCCACAGGCTCCGGGCGAGTTGCCCAGTCATTATGCACCGAGCACGCCTCTGCGCATTGTTGAGGATGCTCGCGACTTCACTCCGGAAACCGGCAAGCGCTATGGCCTGCTCTGCTACAGGGGAGGGGAGGACGATCCTCACGTGCTGCGCCACCAGTGGGAGGTGATTGAGCCCCTCAGCCCGGGTAGCGGCAAGCTGGCTGAAGCTGCGGTGCGCCTCTTCTACGCCATGCGGGTGCTGGATGAAGCCGGGCTGGATGAGATCATTGTCGAGCCCGTCAGCGAAAAGGGCTTGGGTGTGGCGATCATGGATCGCCTGCGCCGTGCCGCTCACCGAGATTGAATTTTCCATGAACTACATCGCCAATTCCGACTACGAAGACCGCGACACCGAACCGCTGACGCTCAAGCAGGGCGATGTGGTGGAGGTGGGCAATGCCGACCGCACCTGGCCGGGCTGGGTCTGGGCCAAAGATTCCAAGGGCCGCGACGGCTACGTGCCAGAGGAAATGCTTGAGGGAACTGGCGAGGGAGCTCACGTGGCTCTTGAGGATTTCGATCCCACGGTCCTGACCATCCAGCGCGGCGACCAACTGACCTCGCTGCGCCAGATCCACGGCTGGCATTGGTGCCGCAATGAGCAGGGCAGTGAAGGCTGGGTTGCCGGCTATCTTTTAAGGCCTGCATAGGGTTGGGAGGGTCGAAGGGTCTGGAGGGTCTGGGGACATGCAATTCTTTGGCGCAGCCAAAGTTGCGTGTCCCCCTCACCGAAGGGCTATCGATGCTCTCTAGGCCTGAGCAGGGGACACAACGCCCGAAGGGCCGGCGAGCGCAGCGAGTTGGCCAGTGATTGGATCATGGCCGGCGGGCCATGGAATCTGCGTGGATCGAGCGGATGCGAGGTCACAAACTTGGGCTCGTGCCTCGCTCCAAGCTTTGTATGTCCCCGAGCTTGCGGCAGCGCAAAGGACTTTCCCCTTGCCATCACCGACGAATTCCCATATCCCCGCCGCCCCTTCA
>JAWVYP010000186.1:0-5504 GCA_033722655.1 Akkermansiaceae bacterium
GAGGATCAAAGCTGGGCCATCTGCCCGGCCCTCAATCCCACCGGCCTCGCGGCGGGCACACGCGACACGGCAGACGGCATCGATCTCAACCGGGACTACCACCTGCGCGAAACTCCGGAGGTTCAGGCCCACGCGGCCTGGCTGGAGGCCCAGCTACCGCCCGAACTGTTCCTCTCCCTGCACGAGGACTACGAGAGCACCGGCTTCTACCTCTACGAGATCAATCAGTGCGACGAGCTGCCCGAGCGGGCCCAGTCCATCATCGAAGCCGTCCGCCCCTGGTTCCCGCCCGAACCCGAGCGCATCATCGACGACCACGAAGTCCGCGAGCCCGGCTGGATCTTCCACGCCGCCGAACCCGACCTGCCCCACGGCTGGCCGGAGGCCATCTTCGTCGCCAAGCAGAAGGAGTGCATTCTCTCCTTCACCTTCGAGACTCCCAGCCAGAGCAAGCTCGAGCACCGAGTGGCTGCTCATTGCGCAGCGGTGAAAGCAGCTCTCGCGGATTGAAGTGGCGCTCAATGGAGAGCGCCACTCCCACGCCTTACCTCCTTGAAGCGAGCTGCTTTAAATGTGAACGTGCAACATCCTAGTCCACCAATTCTTCGAGCGCCTTCTCCAAAGTCGGATAGCGGAACTCAAAGCCGTGCGACTCCAGCTTCTTGGGCAGCGCTCGGGTGCTGGCGAGCAGGGCGCTGGCAAAACCGCCCACCACGATCCTCAAGGCAAAGCCCGGCACTGGCAGGATGGCGGGTCGGCCGAAGGCCTTGGCGATCTTGCCGGTGAGATCGGCATTGCGCTCAGGAGCTGGGGCCGAGCCGTTGATGGGGCCGGAGATGGATTGGGTCTGGATGGCGTGAACAATCGCACGGCGCAGGTCCTCGACGTGGATCCAGGGCATCCACTGGCGGCCACTGCCGAGCTTGCCGCCCAGGCCGGTCTTGATCACCCCGGCGAGCTTCTGCCAGGCATCCGCTTCCCGCCCCAGCACCACCCCGGTGCGCAGGGTCACCACCCGCAGGCCGTGCTTGCGTGAATCCAGCGCCGCCGCTTCCCAGTCGCGGCACAGCTCGGCGAGATAACCTTCGCCCATGGAGCTATCCTCGGTAAGTTCCTCCTCTTTACGATCTCCATAGTAGCCAACAGCGGAACCGTTGACGAGCACCTTGGGGCGCTGATCTTCGGGCAGTCTTGCCATGGCCTTGACCAGCCTGCGGGTCAGGCCCACCCGGCTCTCGCGGAAGGCCTGCTTGTTGGACTCGGTCCAACGCTTGGAAATGGTCTCGCCGGCAAGATTGATCACTGCCACATGACCAGCAGGATCCAGCGCTTCCGGAGTCTGCCAGCCGCAAACCCCTTCGAGCTGCGGATTGTCGCGGCGGCTGACCCCGGTCACCTGATAGCCCGCCGCCTGGAGCAGGCGCGGCAGGCCGCGGCCGATGGCTCCGGTGACACCGAGGATGAGCACTTTGTCGGGGGCTTGCATGCGGGCAAAATGGCGCGGATTGGCAGGCATTCAAGAAATGGGCTGAAATTTCACTGCCTGACGGCCTGCGGGCAGGGGGTTTCGACCTTTACAGCCGAGCGCTGAATCCCTCTCATGTTCGCGATGTCGAAACTCGCTCCATGGACCCTGCCAGCGCTGCTCTTTGGCGCTGCCTTGCTGGCCCAGGAGTCCGATCCAGCCGCCGTTCCCGGTCCCAATGAAGTCGAGCCCCTGGTGGCGGCCACAGAAGCTGCCGAAGCCGTGCCCGGGCCGGATGCCGTTGAGCGCATCGGCGGGGTGGAGGCCCCCAGGATCCGCCGCGGCGCAGATGCCGCCGACGGTTTCGACCTGCCCGAATACCTCAAAATCGACAACGAAGGCGGCAAGATTTTCGGCGATCCCAAAACCCATGTCACTTTTGAAGGCCCGGTCAAGATCTCCGGCGACAACGGCCTCGAGGCCTTCGCCGACCGGGCCGTCCTCGACTTCCAGGACAAGACGGTGACCCTGAGCGGGGATGTCAGCATCTACCAGGGCGACGTCCTGCAGCGCGGCAAGCGCGCCGTCTATCATTACGAGCAAAACCGCATGGAAACCGACGGCATGCGCGCCTCCTACGATCCCATCCTGCTGGAAGCCGGCAAGTTCACCTGGGAACGCCGGGGTGAGCGGGATGTGCTGGTCGGCAGGGACGCCGGCATCACCACCCATGATCACGAGAATCCCGCCTACTGGGTCCGCTCCACGGAAACCCGCATCTACCCCGAAGAAAAGATCATCTTCGAGAACCTGAAGTTCTATGTTGGAGAGACCCCCGTGTTTTGGTTCCCCTACCTCGCCCAGCCACTCGACTCGGAACTCGGCTACCACTTCCTGCCGGGCGCCAAGACCGCATGGGGCCCCTACCTGCTCAACACTTACGGCATCATGCTGGGCGGCAGCGGGGAGGATGACATCGCGCTGGGTCAATACGAGGAACCCTGGCTGCTTTCGCGCTGGCACTTCGACATCCGGGGCCGCCGCGGCCTCGGCGCCGGTGTCGACCTCGCCGACATCCACTCCGACCGCAATGACGAGATCACCGGCCTGAGCCTCTACTACGCCCACGACCTCGATCCCGAATTTTCCCGCTCCGGCCAGACGCGCACCTTCAGTTCTCCGGACCGCTACAAGGCGCTGCTGCGCCACCGCGAGCACTTGGAACACCTCGAGCCCAATGCCGACTGGCGCCTGGACGCGAACCTCAACTACTACAGCGACGAGCACTACCTCGAGGACTTCGAGGAGGACATTTACCGGACCAACCCCGCACCCGACAACACCCTTGGCCTCTACCGCCGCACCGACGGCAGCCTGCTCTCCTTCCTGGGCCGCTATCAGCTCAACGACTTCTACCGTGCGGACAGCCGCCTGCCCGAGGTCGCCTTTGACCTCTCGCGCAAGCCTTTCCTCGATTCCCCCATCCTCCACCAGGGCACCTTCTCGGTCGGTTACTACGGCGAGCGCGCCAGCGACATCACCAAAAGCTCCATCATCGATCCGCTCAGCAGGATGACGCTCGGGATGTCCGGCACCGCCGCCCTGCTCGGTGAACTCACCGGCTACGAACGCCAGCTTGCCGAGCAAATGGTCAGCCTACCCCTCAGCGATCCGCGCCGCGAGGACCTGCGCCAGCAACTCGTCCACAGCGACTACGGCCGCCTCCACACCTACCAGCAGTTCTCCGCACCCATGATGGTGGGCGAGGTACTCAGCCTGACCCCGCGCGCCGGTCTGGGCTACACCCGCTATCTGGACGTGGACGATCCAGGTGACGACTTTGGCCGGCCCATCCTCCACCTGGGCCTGGAAGCCTCGATGAAGTTCAGCCGCGAGATCAACGACTACCGCAACCACGATCTCGGCATCGACCGCCTGCTGCACGTCTTCCAGCCCTATGTGAACTGGTCCTACATCGACACCGACGACTACAGCATCGGTGACCCGGCCGTGGACCGTCTGACCGAAACCACCCGCCCCCGACCGCTCGACCCCAGCCGCTACACGGCCATCGACGAAATGAAGAGCTGGAACGTGGTGCGCATGGGCATGCGCAACCGCCTGATCACCCACCGCGACGACCAGTCCTTCGACTGGCTCTTCATGGACACCTACATCGACGCCTTTGCCGAGAATCCGGAGGGCGACGAAAGCTGGTCCAACCTCTACAACGACCTGCACTGGCGCCCCCTGCCCTGGATGCGGGCGAATCTCGAAACCCAGTTCCCCATCACCGAGGGCGCGGGCTTCACCGAGCTGGCCACCAGCACCACCTTCATGCCCAGCGAGCTGTTCAATTTCTCGCTCGGCTACCGCTGGCTCAACGGCCATCCCTTCCTCCCGGATTCCTCACGGATCACGCTCAGCACCTACACGCGGCTCAACCTGAACTGGGGCATCGGCACCCGCCACGACTACGAACTGGATGACGGCGTGCTCGAATACCAGCAATACACCCTCAACCGGGATCTCGGCCAATGGGTGGCCGGTCTTGGCTTCACCGCGCGCGACAACCGCCTGCGCGACGAATACGGCGTGGTGCTGCTGCTGACCCTCAAGGACCTGCCGCAGGTCTCACTGCCCTTCGAGTTCGCCGGGGAGTAGGGACTTGCGACCTCAGCGGGGCTGGTCGATGCTCCACGCATGAGCCTGAGCCCCGATGCCACCCTCGATGCCCTCAAGTGGCGCTACGCCACCAAACAGTTCGACCCCGAACGCAAGATTCCCGCCGACGCCTGGGACGCGATTGAAGAGTCGCTGGTGCTGACTCCCTCTTCCTTCGGTCTGCAGCCTTGGAAGTTCATCGTGGTCGAGCGCGAGGAGCTGCGCCAGCAACTGCTCGCCGAGTCCTGGAACCAGTCCCAGGTCACTGATGCCTCCCACTTTGTCGTGCTGACCGCCCGCACCGACCTCACCAAAGCCGACATCGAGCGCTGGATCGATTGCATGGCCGGCATCCAAGAGAAGAGCCCCGAGGACTACGCCCCACTCAAGGGCATGATCGCCGGCTTCTCCGAGCGCATGAGCCAGCGGGAACGCAAGGAATGGAACATCCGCCAGAGCTACATTGCCTTGGGCCAGTTGATGGCCGTGGCCGCCGTCATGGGCATTGATGCCTGTCCCATGGAGGGCATCAGCGTGAGCGCCTACGACCGCTTGCTGGGTCTGGAGAACAGCGACTACGCCACCGTGGTCGCCTGCGCCCTGGGCTACCGCGCCGAGGACGACAAGTATGCGAGCAGCCCAAAAGCAAGATATCCGCGTGAAGAGGTGATTGAGCGCAAGTAAATCACTTCGCTTCCCAGCTGACATACTCCGCGCGCTTGCCTTCCTGCACCAGGAGGATGGTGCACTCGGTGGGTTTTTGGGGCGCATACTCGCCCTTGGGACATTTCGCCAACCACCGCTCTCCGACCTTTTCAAACTTCAGCTCGGCGGCGGGATCCACCAATTCGGGAGTCGCTATGAAAAGGGTCGCTTGGGCTGGATCCAGCTCGAGCATGTCGGCTCGGGTCAATTCGAGCAGCCAGTGATCTTTGCCGTCCTTGAGGCTCAAGCCAACTCCTTCGCGCTGTTTCAAAGGCATGGATTTCATGGCCGCATTCACCGCCGCGTCATTTGGCTGAGCACCCTCGATTTCACCATCGGCAAGCGTCAACTTGAGGGTCACATCGCCGGGGATGCAGGCATCATCATTGCAGCTTAGCCAGGACAACTTTGCCTGCAGCTCAGCACTGCCGTCGAAGTCATCCGGGACCATGAGAAACAGCAGATAATCGACGACTCCTTCATGGCCGAAACCGTGCAGTTCCCCGGTTTTGAATTTCTTTGGCGTGGGATGGAGCAGGCCAACGTGATCCCAGCCCTCGGGCAGAATCATTTCCGCCGTCGTGGGCATTCCGGAGGCCCCCGGGTTCGTCCAGTACACGTGCCATTGCTCGTCCACCTTGAGGCGAACCACCGTCACCATCAACGAGCC
>JAWVYP010000187.1:0-5498 GCA_033722655.1 Akkermansiaceae bacterium
CAGATGGCAACGTCGAGGTTGTGGACGTGCTGCTCGACGATGTGGTCGCCGGACATCTCGACGAAATTGAGCCAGTTGTTGGCCAGATATTCGGCACCGGACTGGCCGCTCTCGCGCTTGCGCACCCAGGGCACCCTGCCATTCCACTGGACCACCCCACCCTTGATGTCGCCGATGGCTCCATTGTCGATGAGGGCCTTGTTCTGGAGGTAGCCGGCGGAGTGACGGCGCTGGGTGCCGCAGACGACAGCCAGGCCCTTGGCCTTGGCCTTTTCACCGGTGGCGATGATCGAGCGACAGCCGACGGGATCGACGGCCACGGGCTTCTCGATGAAGCAGTGCTTGCCGGCTTCCACCGCAGCGGCGAAGTGCACGGGGCGGAAGGCGGGAGGAGTCGCCATCAGCACGTAATCGCAGTCCTCGGCAATGGCCTTCTGGTAGGCGTCAAAGCCACCGAAGCACTTCTTGTCATCGAGGCCGTGCTTCTTACCCAGCTCCTGGGCCTTGTCCTTGAAGGCATCGGCGGCGGCCACCAGCTCGCCCTTGACTCCGACGATCTTGCAGGCCTCGAAGAAATTTTTCACCGCACCATTGCCGCGGCCGCCGCAGCCAATGATGACGAATTTGAGGGTTTTGGAGCCTCCGGGCGTATTCTGGGCGAAGGCGGAACTGGCAAGGACCGTGGCACCGGCCAGGGTGCTGTTACCGAGAAATGAACGACGATTCAGGTTTTTGGTATTCATGGGGAATTGAGATAAGGTGGGCAGCAAAACACATTACCCATCGCTCGTCACCTTTCCTTTCACAATTTCGGCTTTCCAAATGGCACGAGAGGGGCGATTTTATACCTCAAATCCCCTTTTTTGTCCCCAATCATGATGATGCCATCACTCGCGAAAAAACTGATTCTTGGCGCTTTCGCCCTGATCCTGTCCCTCGGCCCCACCGACGCCGAGGAATTCGACAGCATTGAGCGGGCCATCGCCAAGGGCAGCGTGGACGACGTCAAGGCCCACCTCGAGAAGCATCCCGATCAGATCCACAAGGGCTCCGGATCCTACACCCCGCTGGAACTGGCCGTGCTGCGCAAGAAAGACGAGGTGGTCAAACTGCTGCTCAAGAAAGGCGCAGACCCGAACACAGTCGACGCATCCCAGCGCACCCCGTTGCACATGGCGATTGAGCGCAACAGCCCGGAAATCGTGACCGCCCTGATGAAGGAAGGCGCCAACCCGGACCTGCTCGACAAGGACGGCTGGACTCCCCTCCACCACGCCGCCGCCAAGAACCAGTTGGAGACCTCCAAGGCTCTGATCGCCGGAGGCGCCAAACCCGATGCCCGCAGCAAGCGCGGCGGCACCCCGCTTCACGAAGCCGCGGCCAGCGGCGGCAAGGAACTCATCGAATTCCTGCTCGGCAAGGGCATCGATCCCTCCATCAAGTCCAAGGACGGTGTCACCGCCCTCGACATCGCCCGCGAATACAAAAACGAGGCCGCCATCGAGATCCTCTCCAAATCCTGATCCGCGCACAGCAAACCCATCTCCACATCCACCCCCAAACCCATTCTCAAACCCATGAACATCCCAACCCGCAAACCCAAAGGCTTCACCCTGGTCGAGCTGCTCGTCGTGATCGCCATCCTGATTGTCCTCGCCTCGTTGGTCTTCTCGGTCGGAACCCGCATGCTCAAGAAGAGCAAGGCCACCGTCATGGCCACCAACATGAAGCAGATGGGCACCTTTTTCACTGCCTATGCCAGTGACAACCAGGAACTGATGATGCCCTGTCGCGGCGACCTCGTCCTGCTCGACGGCTCGGTTGATCCCGATGCTCTGTGGCATGAGATCATTCTCTCCATGAACGAAGAGAACACCGATCCGGCCGTCTTCAAGACCGAGGATTACTGGAAAAACAACGATTCCTTCATGCGCAACCCCCTGTTCACGGATGCGGATGGCTTCGACCCGCTCAATCCGGGTTACGGTTACAACCTGATGTTGCCGGAAAACTACGAGCTCTCCGCAGGCAGCGCGGTTCCCGCCTCCGCCGATATCGAGCGCGTCCGGGTGCCCATGGCATTCATCGATCAGCCCAGCCGCACGCCCATCGTCGCCCCTGCGGAAAACTACTACTACCGCTACACGGAGGCTGAAATTGACGACTTCGACAGCAAACCCCTCAGCAACTTCCTCTCCGAGGGCTCCATTCCCGTCCTGTTCCTGGATGGCTCGGTGGAGCGGATCCGACCGCAGCAATACGTCAGTCGCGAACTCGATCAGATGCCCAGGGGTGGGGAGTGAGGCCAAGGGCCTCAGCACACCCTGCGGACCTTGCCATCTCGCTGGGCGTGGACCTGGTCGATGCCGGGCACGCCCTCCAGCGCCTGCTCGAATTCCTCCAGTTCGAGGAGCATGAGGGCGGTGGACCAGACTTCCGCCATGGCCGCCGAATCGGCCACCACCCATACCCGCTCACAGGGCTGCCGGGGCATGGCCTCCTCCCCCCAGGGGTGAACCAAGTGGCTGCCCTGGATGGCCGTTCCCGACACGCTCAGTGACTTGCCCTCCAGCATCAGGCGCTGGCCCTGCTCCCGGCCTCCGAGCTCAATCGGCCAGGCTCCTTCGCCGTAGGCCAGCATGGAACTGGCCCCGGCCGTGACCAGCGCCCCCTTAGCGCCCCAGTCGACGAGCAACTCGCGCAACTGGTCGAGCGCGAAGCCCTTGCCGATGCCTCCCAGGTCGATTTCGCGCCCCGCCCGATCACAGGTCACCGCCGGCACATCCGGGTGAATCACGAGCTGGCCATGCAATTCGGGTGGCGGGCCATCGGCTCCCGATTTGCGGTGCTCGATGCGTCGACCCAGGGTGATGTCGAAGAGCCCGTGGGTGGCTGCAGCCGCCTCCATCGCCTGCAACAGGCACTGATGGGTGGCCTCGCTGATGTAGAGGGTTTCGCCGTCCGGCAAGACATTGATGCGCGACACGTCACTGCCCTCCGCAAAGCGGCTCAACTGGCTTTCGAGTTGGTCGACCCTTTCAGTGCAAAGCTGGGCCAGACTGCGAGCAGATGGACCGTCCAGACCCAGCAGACGCAGGGTGAAGGTGGTGTTCATCGCTTCGTGTTCGTGCAAGAAGGCCTGGCTCAGGAGGTCGTCGTTCATGGCGTATTGATCCACTGCTGCCACAACTCCCGACTCAGGAACATCCGCATGGGGACCCCGTCGCGCAGTCCATAGGTGAAGGGCTCATGGGTCTCGTCGAGTTGCTCCGTCAGTTTCTCGATGTGTTCGTGCATGGACACCACGACCGGATAGCTTTCCACCTTTGGCGGCGGCTCGAGCCAGTAGCCCACTTGATCGAATTTGCGCAAGTACCAGGGCACCGGCCAGTGGCTGGAGCCGACCACGGCAACGGTTCCCAGATGCCCATCCATTTCCTTCAGGTCCTGCAACCAGTTCCCCATCTTTTCGACACCCGAGCGGGTCGGCACGTAGGCATAGGGATTGCGGGCATCGGAGTGCAGACGGATGGTGGCAAAACGCGACTGCTTCCACTGCGTCCACAGGCAGGCTGCCAACAGCAGGACGAGCGAGACCTGGGTCCAGCGCGCCCGGCGGGCAAAGCCGACGAAGGCCAGGCCCGCCAGCCAGCAGAGCAGTGCCCAGGGCAAGCACATCAACCAGGGGGTCTTGTAGGAAATCAGCGAGTAGATCAGAAGATGGAACACGGCGGCATGTGCCAGGAACTGGATCCACCTGCTCTGGCCGGCCTGCAGCCTAGGGCTCCAGCTCAAGGCATAGGAGACCACGGCCAGCACCACCACCGGAGTGCCATACCACCAAATGCCGGCGGACTGACGTGGCCAGGCCAGCAGCTTCAGGTATTCATGCCACGGCTTGTCGTGACCCTCGGTGGTCTCATACACAAAGTAGGTCCGGACCGCATCGAGCGCCCCCTTCAAGTGGGTGAAGCCATGGGTGTAACAGAGCAGGGCGGTGAAGGCTGCCGCGCCGGCGGAGAGCGCAAGCCCCTTGCCATGACGCGACAGGAAAAGGCGAAGACCCTCAAGGGTGATGCGCTTGCGCTCCTGCAGCAGGAGGATGCCCAAGGCCGCTGCCCAGGCCAGCACGCTGATCGCAAAGGTCTCCTTGGCCGCGAACATCAGGCCCAGGACCACACCGGGAATCCCCCAGCGCGGAAAGCGCAGGCAGACCCCGAGAAAGAGCGCCCCGAACAGCGTCAGCAGGGGCTCATGGATGAACATCCGGCTGAAGTAGACCAGGAGCGGCGAAACGGCCAAGAGCGATGCGGCCGCCAAGGCTCCGAGATCCCCCAGGCTTCGCCTCCACATCAGGGGCACCAGCACCAGCAGGAGACCGGCTGTGGCCGTCACCACGCGCAGCGAAAACTTGGAAAGTTCCGACCAGGAAGACTCGCCGCGCAGGTAACAGACCGGCATGGTCAGATCCGCAAGCAGGGGACCGTGATAGTGGCTGGGATTGAACTCGCCCCCCTGTCCTTCCATGCGCTTGGCCATGAGGCGTGCGCCGGTGGCCTCATCCGCGTGCATGGGCCGATCCGTCAACTCGTCAAAGCGCAGGAAAGCCGCCGTGACGACCACACCGATCCATGCAAGGATCAGCAAGGCGCGTTGCGTGGATGATCGGGTTGGCTGCATGCGTGCCGTGAATACGATGAAAGATCCCCTCGTGCCGCAATGGTAAATCATCTAACCCCTTGTCCACCTTGTCTGATACCGTCCTGCTTGTCACCCCGGTGTGGAATGATGCCTCGCGACTGGCCAATTTCGCGCCAAGTCTGGCCAAGGCGCTCGCCGAATGCGAGCTGCCGGTGCACTGGGTGATTGCCGACGACGGATCGAGTGCGGAGGAAGTTGCCAAGCTCGACGCGCTGTGCAATGAGCACCGGGGAACCTTTCCGCACATCCACATCCACCGCGCCGAACACCGCGGCAAGGGGCACGTCATTCGCTCCGCCTGGAACGCGGACGAGGAATCGGACTGGCTGGCCTTCGCCGATTGCGATGGCGCCACCTCCGCCGAAGACATCCTTCTGCTGATCCGCAAGGCCGTGGAGGAGTCCAAGTCGGTGATCGGCGTGCGCAAGCGTACGGAGTCCACCCAGATCACCGAGAGCGCCTACCGCTGGATCTTCCATCACGGCTACCTGTGGGTGGTCCGGCTGCTTCTCGGCCTGCGCTCCGAAGACCTGCAGTGCGGAGCCAAGGTCTTTCGTGCGGAGGACTACCGGGCGGTCTCCGCATCACTGGAGGAAGACGGTTTCTGTTTCGACACCGAACTGCTCACCGCACTCAAGAACCGGGGCTTCGGCTGGCTCGAAATCCCCATCAACTGGGTCGAGAAAAAGGGCGGCAAGGTCTTCCCGCTCACCGACAGCTGGCGGATGTTCATGGGCGTGCTGCGCATTCGTCGGCGCCAAGGCTGATGGATTGGATTTTCCTGAGAGCAGTCCCCG
>JAWVYP010000188.1:0-5471 GCA_033722655.1 Akkermansiaceae bacterium
GCCGAGCGCTACAAGAAGGGCGGCAATACCCTGCACGTCCGTCACCACTCCGCCGACTGCCGCCGCATGCTCGAACGTGCTGGATCCATGCGCAACGTCGAGATCATGCCGGACGATCCGGACTACACGGTCGCCAAGTTCCGCATGGGAGCAGATTGATTCGCTTCCGCTTTCGCCCGCTCGGGGACATGTGATTACTGTAGCGGCAACGACCGAAGGGCCGACGAGTAACGCGAGTTGGCTCAACTCCGCTTGGCCTCGGAAGAGGCCACATACCTCGTGGATCGAGCGGATCGAGATCAGTCTATGACCGTCGACCATCGTCCGAGCATCGTTTCGACGGTCATAGACCGCCGCTACAGCTCTGAATCGTCCCCTTTCCTACTCTTCCAATCCCAGGGCAAAAACAGCGTGTCGGTCACCAGCGAGAAGGGCAGATCGATGAGCGACACCACTGTGGTGAGCACTCTGGTGGAAGTTGGCTCCCTGTAATCGGGGTCCTCCATCACAAAAAGCGGTTCTCCCTTCATGCCCGTTTCGACGATGGCCTCGGCGTTAAACCTAGTAGCCGGATAGAGTTCCGTGGATGAGGAATTGATGTCAGAGCGCACAAAAGACGTGGCGCAGCCGCCCAAGAGAAGACAGAGAGCAAACAGCGACAGGCAACGAAACAGCACAGGCAATTCGATGGGAGCTTACATGGCAAGCAACCGGAGTGAAGCTCGATCCGGCAAAGATGGGCCGCCCCTAGAATTCAAATTTCGTGCCTTTCCGTGACTTTCGTGGTTCCCTGTTCGCCACCGCCCATGGAACGCCAGCTCGATGCCTTCATCCGCAACCTCGCCATTGAGCGCGGCCTTTCGGATGCCTACCAGCGCTCGGTGCGCCAGACGCTCGATGGCCTCACCTCCTGGATGGAGGGCAAGAAGCTGAGCCTGGAGGACATCGGCACCGATGAACTCGCAAGCTTTCTTAAGACCCGCAAGCAGGAAGGCCTCAACGCGGCCTCACTGCGCATCCTCACCGTCCATCTCAAGATCTTCTTCCGCTGGCTGGCCGGCTCCGGACACCTGCCCATGGACCCGGCCGAGCCTCTGCTTGCACCGCGCCCCGATCAGACGCTACCCGAGACCCTCCACCTCACTGAGGTGATCAAACTCATCGAGTCCATCGACACCAGCAAGCCGCTGGGTCGGCGCGACAAGGCCATCCTCGAACTCTTCTACTCCTCGGGCCTGCGCCTGTCCGAACTCTGCGGGCTGCGCTTGGAAATGGTCGACCTCGAGGAGGGCTTTCTGCGCGTCACCGGCAAGGGCAACAAGACGCGCATCGTGCGCGTCGGCAGCCAGGCCCTGGAGGCGGTTCGCAACTACCTGAGCAACGAACGGCCCAATCTTGTCACCCGCAAAACCTCCTCTCACCTCTTCATCAGCGTGCGCGGCGGCCCGCTCTCGTCCGACCGCGTGCGCCAGATCGTCAAGCAGCGCGCCCAGCAGGCCGGCATCGAGGGCAAGATCTATCCCCACCTCCTGCGCCATTCCTTCGCG
Organism: Akkermansiaceae bacterium; assembly: GCA_033722655.1. GTDB lineage: Bacteria > Verrucomicrobiota > Verrucomicrobiia > Verrucomicrobiales > Akkermansiaceae > Luteolibacter. The sequence continues at coordinate 1,548 of JAWVYP010000188.1, forward strand.
ACCCACCTGTTGGAGGGCGGGGCCGACCTGCGCATCATCCAGGAATTGCTGGGTCACGCTGACATCTCGACCACCCAGATCTACACCCACGTCGACCGCCAGCGCTTGAAGTCCATCCACCAGAAATTCCATCCCCGGGGCTGAACTTCCATTCCGGAGTCATTTCGGGTTTCCACGGGGCGCTCAAGGCGTTAAGAAAGCTCATGCGTTCGCTGCGAGCCGCCGTCATCAGCCTCATTTTTCTTGGAGTCCAGTCCTCCAAGGCCAATCCCGAAATGGCCGCCAAAATCGAGAAGCTCTGGGACAGCAAGGTGGCCGAATGGCGTGAGCAGGCCGAAAAGGCGAAAAGCCATGAAGAACTTGCCGCTCTCGAGCAAACCAGACCCGACCCCGCAGCCTACGCGAGGCGCATGTGGGGCAGCATCGAAAATTCCCTGCAAGAGCCGTGGACCATCCGGCCAGCCGCCTGGTTCCTGCAAATCGCCCCGGGCATCAAGGATCCCGAGACCGGCACCCCCCTCTTCGAGGAGCAGATCAACCGGATCAAGAAATCCTTGCTGGCCAACCACATCCACAGGCCGGACCCGCAGCTCAACGCCATTTGCATGGCTCTCGCCCGCCTCGGCGATCCGCTCTCGCTCTCCATCATCGAGAGCATCGAAAGCAAGAACGAAGACCCGAAAATTCAGGGCGTGGCAGCGCTGGCAGCGGCCATGGTGGTCAAAAACCTCGGTGACGACGGCGAGCTGATGCGCAAGCGCCTGACCTACCTGAAAAAGGCCATCATCAACAGCGCGGAGGTGAAGATCGGGGAGACCTCGGTGGCAGAACTCGCCGAGAACGAACTCTATCTCATCCGCTACCTGAGCAAGGGACGTGTCGCTCCGGAAATCACCGGCACCGACTCCAACAAGCAGCCTTTCCGCCTGAGCCAGCAACGGGGCAAGGTGGTCATCCTCATCTTCTGGAGCAGCTCCATTCCCCAGGCCGCCCACACCATCGAGTTCACCAACGAAATGGCAACCAACTTTGCAGGAAAGCCGGTGCAGATTGTCGGCATCAATCACGATCCCGCCGACAAACTCAAGGCCATGCGGGCCGACGGCACGGTCACCTGGCGCAACCTCTCCGATCCGCAAAACCTGCTCGCCAAGAACTACCGGGTCGGCAGTTGGCCCATGGTCTACGTTCTCGACCAGAAAGGAAAGATCCGCTACTCGGGCGGCTTGGGCAGCTTCGCCGAACTGACTGCCAACGCCCTGCTTGAAGAGTAGCTCCAGAAGCTCAGGAGCCCGGACTCTCCGACCAGGACAGGCCTTCCAGCCGCCAGTCCCCCTTCCCGTCGCGCTGCCAAAGGAATTCGCAGGCATGCCGACCATCCAGGCTGCGGATGTCAGGCATTTCAACCACGCTCTCCACTTCCATCCGGACACGGGCCTCATCCCCTTCGAATTCGATGTCCCTGAATTCGGCAATTGAAAAACTGGAGCGCTTCACTTCATCACTCATCCAGCGGTAGGCCGACAGCGCCTGCTCCCGGTCGGCCGAGACTAGCTCCTCCTCGAGCAAGTCGATGCGGAACTCGATGCGATCTGCCAACAGGCCATCCAGGCGGTTGTAGTCGAACACGCTGGCTCCCGCATCCATCTGGTCGAGCAGTTCGATGAGTGCCTTGCAGCGTCGCTTGATCACCTGTTCGGGTAGCGAGCGCCAGACCAGGAAAGCGATGGCCAGCACCACCAGCCCGAGCATGGGAAGGTAGCGCTTCACTCGGCCTCCTCCTTCGCCGGGTCAAAGAAGATGCGGATGTCCGCCTCCTTGGTGCCGAGCAGTTCCTGGGCGCGCAGCAGGGCATCGCGCGTGGAGATGTTCGGATTGGCCGGGTTGCCAATGAAGAGGTTGGTCTCACCCGCCTTGCGGTCGCAGCCCTCCTGCAGCGTCTCCAGCACGCCCGACTTCTTGAGCACCTTGTAGACTTCCCGGGGCGCGCCCGAGATGATGAGATGCAGCCCCTTATCGCGCATGAAGCCGATCAGGTCCTCCAGGGCCAGCACGCTGGTCGCATCCAGGTGGCGCGCGTTCTTGAGGCGCAGGATGATGGCCTTGATATTGGGATCGGAGACGGTCCGCTGGATCTGGGTGCGAAACAGGTCGGCGGCGCCAAAGAAGAGGTCGCCTTCGACGTGAACAATGGAGATCGCCGGATTGGGGCGGTCCTGCTTCTCGTCCATCTCGCGCAACTCTCCCTTCTCGTTGAAATCGTATTCCACCAGGTGTGGCTTGCTGGCCTTGCGCAGGAAGAGGCCGATGGAGATCGCAACGCCGATGAAGATGGCCACGTGCAGGGGAGCCACCAGGGTCGCCGCAAAGGTGGCGAGGATGACAATGGCATCATCCGAGGTGGAGTTGAGACAGATGCGGATGTTGCGCGCGTTGAAGAGGCCGATGGAAATCGCGATGATGAGCGCCGCCAGCACTGCCTTGGGGATGAAGTCGATGAGGGGCAGGCCATTGGCGGCCAGCAGGGCGATGCCCACCGCGACCGCCAGGCTGAGGAGTCCGCAGAAGAAGGAGGAGAAGCGGGTACTGGCCCCCGATTCGTAGTTGAGCATGGAGCGGGTCAGCGATCCCGAGGCCGGCATGCCACCGGCCACCGCAGTCGCCACGTTGGACATGCCCACCGCAAACATGTCCTGGTTCACATCCGACGGGTCACCCGCGCGGGAAGCCAGGGTCTTGGACATCAGCGAATTTTCCAGGCAGGCCAGAAAGGCGATGGCCAGGGCCACACCCAGCAGGTTGGCGATGTCATTGAAGATGTTGTCTCGCAGCAAGTTGGGCAATTTGGGCATCAGGTCGCCGAGACCGAAGGTCTCGAAAGTGGCGATGCCCGCAAAGGCTCCGACCTCATTGCGGATCAGCGGACCGAAGGCCGCCGACATGACAATGAGGGTGATCGCAAACACCGGCCAGCGGGGAAAGAAGCGCTTCAGCAGGTAATAGAACACGAAGGTTGCAACCCCAATACCCACCGTGATCCAGTGGGTCATGGGCAGTGCCTTCGCAATGCCGATGGCCAGGCCGACGAAGGAGGCAGCCGCCTCGCGATCGACCTCGCCGCGCAGGCCCAGCAGGTGGACCAGCTGGTTAATCACGATCAAGACGGCTGCTCCGGAAATGTAGCCCACCAACACACTGCGCGAAACAAACTGCATGAGATCCGCGATGCGAACCAGGGAGCCGAGCACCGCAAACACACCGACCATCAGGACCAGCAAGGGAACGATCTCGCCCCAGCGGTCGGCCATGGTCGGAGAGGCCGCGAAGAAACTGAAGAACATCAGGGCGGTCGCATTGGTCGGACCGAGGATGGTGAAGCGCGAAGCAGAGAAGAAGGGAGCGACCAGGGCGGCGACAGCCGTGCTCAGGATGCCGTAGACCACCGGCAGGCCGGCAATGGCGGAGAAGGCAATGGCCTGGGCAATGGCCAGCAGGGTGACGTTGAGCGCGGCCCGCGAGTCACTGAAGAACCAGGACGCGCGATAATGCCTCAGTGCCCCGCTGAAGGGAAACAGGGTCACATGCTTCTCGGCGTATTGCTTGCTGAAGCGCTTGCCGATTTGCTTGACGTGGCGGAACAGGGACATGAACGCAGCTTATTTGAACCTGGCCTTGAGGAAAAACCACATCCCGAGCCCGATGCAGATCAGATTGGGAACCCACAGCATCACACTCGCAACCCGGTGGTTGTTGATCTGTTCGGACATCTCCATAGTCAGGAAATAGGCCACGGCGATCATCAGGCTGATGATCAGACCGCGGGAGGTCTCCGCGCGCCGGCTGGTCAGCCCCAGGGGCACAGCGATGAAGGCAAAGGCCAGGCAGGCCATGGAAAAGGAGTAGCGCTTGGTCATCGTCATGCGC
>JAWVYP010000189.1:0-5409 GCA_033722655.1 Akkermansiaceae bacterium
CGTCTTCCCACAGGCTTCCACCATCCGCTTCAACTTCGACGCTCGCGGCGAAGGCCTGCCCGCCTGCAAGGTCACTTGGTATGATGGCAAGGGCAACTATCCCGAAACCCCCGAGGAACTCGGAGAGGTGAAGGTCAATCGCCCCGGCAAGCTCATCTACGGCAAGGGTCCGGATGGCAAGGATCTCGTCTTCCAAGGCGGCAGCCACGCTGCCCCGCTGACCATCCTGCCCAAGGAAAAGTATATGGAGATGCGTGGTGACCTGCCCCGTGTTGGCGGCAAGAATTCCAACCACTACGCCAACTTCCTGCTCGCCTGCAAGGGCGAGGAAGAAGCTCGCTCGCCCTTCAAGGTCTCCGGCGAACTCTGCCAGGTCTTCAACCTCGGCATCATCGCCCAGAAGCTCGGCGCCGACCTCAACTTCGATCCCAAGACCAAGGAGATTCGCGGCAATGCGGATGCGCAGGCCTTGCTCGATCCCGAGCCCCGCAAGGGTTGGGAAGAATTTTACAAGCTGTAAGCGGCGATGCCGCAGTCAGCGGTTACCAGTCAGCGGTCATCAGGATTGCCGCTGACGCGGTGGGCTTCTGGCGAGATTGCTCTGGCGCAGGCGTTTTTTCGAAACCCGTTTCAGAAGCCCAGCCCTCTTGACTGCTGGCCGTAGCGGAGCTCCGTAAAAAAGCGGCACTCCATTTCGGAGTGCCGCTTTGGTTTGAAGTTGAATCAGGAAAACCGGTTTACCAGTTGTCGCGACGACCACCTCCACGGCGGTCGTTGCCTCCACGGCGGTCACCACCGCGGCCTCCGCCGCCGTAGCCACCACGGCCACCGCCTCCACCACCACGTTCTTCGCGGGGTTGGGCTTCGTTGATGCGCAGGGCGCGGCCGTCGAGTTCCTCGCCGTCGAGGGCCTTGATGGCGGCTTCCATTTCTTCCTTGGAACTCATGGTCACGAAGGCGAAACCGCGTGGGCGGCCACTATCGCGATCCGTGGGCATGTAGATGTCGGTGACTTCACCGTGGTTGGAGAAGAGCTCCTGGAGCTCGTCGTTGCTGGTCTTGAAGGGCAGATTGCCCACATACATTTTCATATCTCTATCAGTGGTGCTGCGCAGTTTTCGTCGAACTCCGGGGGGTCCCGCGTGTCGGGTTTCAGATCACCACCGAATCGCTGCATGTCGCAACTATCACCTGGTAACACTCCTTGCCTTGAACTCTCAGTTGCGGCGCAGACCGATTCCGGAACTGAGGCTTTCGGGGCGATGTGGCAAGGCAAATCGCTCGCAAGGCCGCTGGAACCCACCTATATCGTCGATTTTTCCTCTTTTTTCCCATCTGTCTTGCAATTGCTACAGCCTCGCCGAAGGTGGATATCGTTGCAGTGCCTCCACGCAGGCTGCCGTCCACGGACCCAAGGTCCGTTTTTCTGCCCCCCGTTATCAAAAGCCCAATGAATCCAAGTACCGACCAGGCTGTCCGCGAGCGCCACAAAGCCGAAATTCGCCGCTGGAAAAAGATCGTCGCCCCCTTTGAAAAACCCAGTGCCGGCCGCGCCCTCTGGCAACTCGGCAGTACTCTCGGCGCCTACCTCGCCACCTGGGCGGTCATGTGGTGGATGCTCCAGATCTCCTGGTGGTACACCCTGCCCTTTGTGTTGCTGGCTGGCTTGATCATGACCCGCATTTTCGTGCTCTTCCACGACTGCTGTCACGGCTCATTCTTTCCTTCCAACCGCGCCAACCGCATCGTCGGCTACCTGCTCGGCGTGCTCGTCTTTACGCCCTACCGTCACTGGCGCTGGGAGCATTCCGTGCACCACGCTCACGCCGGTGACCTCGACCGCCGCGGGGTGGGGGACGTCTGGACCATGACCATCGAGGAATACCAGGCAGCCCACTGGTTCACCCGCCTGCGCTACCGCATGGTGCGCAATCCCGTCCTGCTCTTCCTGGTCTTTCCCGTACTGCTTTTTGTCATCCGCGAGCGCTTCCCCAGCAAGGGATCGTCCAAGGAGGTGCGCCGCGCCCTTTGGCTCACCAACCTCGGCATCGGCTTGATGGTCGGCCTGGGATTCTGGCTGCTCGGCTGGCAATACGCCGTCTTGCTGGTCGCCAGCATGGCCGTGGCTTCGTCCTTCGGCGTTTGGCTCTTTTACGTGCAGCATCAGTACGAGGGCGTCTACTGGGAGCGTCACCACCATTGGGAATACACCTCTGCAGCACTGCTCGGCAGTTCCTACTACGACCTGCCCGCCGTGCTCGACTGGTTCTCCGGCAACATCGGCTACCACCACGTCCATCACCTCAGCTCCAAGATTCCCAATTACAACCTCAGGCGCTGCCACCATTCCCACGAGCTCTTTTCCAAGTCCAAGGTGCTCACCCTCGGCAGCAGCCTCAAGTGCATGAAATTCCGCCTCTGGGACGAGCGCAATCGCCAACTCGTCGGCTACGGCCGCGCCAAGGATATCGCCGCCGAGGAGTTTGCTGCCGAGGCGTAGGCGGCGGAGCGCTCCCCGCAGGCGCGTCCGTGAGAAATCCCGAAGGGTCGCTTCTAGCTAGCGACGATCATCAAATCGTGGCCGGCTGGCCATGCCCACCGATTGGCTTGAGCGCAGCGATATCAACGCGAGCTTCTAGCCCGAATATTTCATGAAACCTCGCTCTGCGGCTTGTCCTTCCTGATGTTGCCTGCGTTCTCCTCGAAAACGCAGTTGGACAGAGTGCCAACTCAGTCCGAACCGCGTTTTCAGCGTCGGCCTTGGCAAGATCGAGAATTCCTGCGCCTCGCCCACAAGAATCATGAAATATCCGGGCTAGCGCTTCGTCAGCTCAACCCCTACGCCCCCAAAACCCAGAGTAGAGACCCGGCGCAAAACCCCAGGGCAAAACCCCAGAGCAGAACCCAAGCAACAAAGAGCGAAGCACAGGCGCCCCGCGCCTACCCCCCCAACTCCACGCCCTTGGACTCTTCAAAGGCCGTCGCCGCCCCACAAAGATCGCCCAGCGCACAGCCGACCGATTTGAAGAAGGTCACCTGCTCGTCGTTTTCGCGGCCTGTCACCGTGCCCCGACAGAGGTCGGAGAGCTCCCCGGCCACCTCATCTAGCGAGAACTTGCCTTCTTCGACGGGCAGCAGGATCTCGCCGGCTTCCTTGAAGCAGTTCGCCTTGGTGTCCACGAACACCCGCGAGCGGGTGACCGTTTCGGTGTCGCATTCGCGGCCATCGGCGTGGTGGTTGCCGAGGCAATCCACGTAGGCGCCTGGCTTGAGCCATTCGCCGTGGATCAGGGGGTCGTGGCTGCCGGTGGCGGCGACAACGATGTCCGCCTCGCGGCAGGAGGCTTCGAGATTCTTGCAGACCACCAGTTCGACGTCCGGCACATCCGCCTGCACTTCGTCGACCACCGCCTGGGCCTTGTCCGTGTTGCGGCCCCAGACCTCGATGGTCTTGAGCTTGCGCACGCTGGCGTGAGCGCGGATGAGGTAGGGAGCCAGCTTGCCGGTGCCCAGCAGCACCATGCGCTCCGAATTCTCGCGCGACAGGTAGCGCGAGGCCAGACCAGAGACCCCGGCGGTGCGCAGCAAGGTCACGCTGATGCCGTCCACCAGGGCCTTGGGAAAGCCGTGCTTGCGGTCAAAGAGCAACACCTGGGCGTAGAGCGGGTCGTAGGGCGCCTCGTTGTCCGGCATGTAGGCGAAGCATTTGAGGCCGATCGAGTTCTTGTCCCAAGCCGGCAGCAGGGCAAAGGCATCCCGGTTGTCCTCGGCCTCGTCCAGGGCGAGCACTTGGCGGGCGGGCATCGTGTAGGTCGAAGCGAAGGAATCGCTGAGCGCATCGATGAATTTCGGGTAGGCGAGAGCCGAGTGAACTTGTTCAGGGGAGATGAATTGCATGATAGGTGGGGGGAGTCGCGGGATTGAGCCTGAGGCAGCGACAACAAGATTCAAGTGTTCAGTTGCTGTCCTCCCTGCAGGGACGGCCTACCTGTCCTCCGTGGCCTCGGCGAAGGGGGATGACCGCCCACCCCAAAATGCTAGACAGGGCTCTCCGTGAGAGCCATCCCTGCCTTCGCGTCTCACGTTTCGGATCGCCAGGCACGCTCGAGCCCTCCTAATCTCCCCCATGCTCCGTGCCCTCGTCGGCATCCTCATCGCGCTCACCTCCCTGGTCAGCGCTGAAAAACCATTGAAGGCTTGGGTCACCGAATTCAACCGCATTGACGAACTCGTCCCCCACACCCTCAGCGGCCACATTCCCAACGAGGACGCCCTCGCCTTCCTCGAGGCCAATATCCCGCGCTTCGACTGCCCCGACCCCGAACTCGTGCGCAGCTACTACTTCCGCTGGTGGACCTTCCGCAAGCACATCCGCAAGACCCCGGAGGGCTACGTCATCACCGAGTTCCTGCCCGAAGTCCCCTGGGCGCGTGCCTACAACACCATCAATTGCCCCGCCGGCCACCACTTCCGCGAGGGCCGCTGGCTTAACGACTCCACCATCCTCGAGGACTACGCCCGCTTCTATTTTGGCGAAAACGCCAAGGGCAAACCCCGCCAATACAGCTTCTGGGCGGCAGACTCCGTGCTGCAGCACTGCATGGTCACCGGCGACACCACACTGGCCGAAGAACTGCTCGATGCTCTCATCGCCAACTACCGCGAATGGGAAAAGGTGCACCAAACCGACGATGGCCTCTTCTGGCAGATCGACGACCGCGACGGCATGGAAGTGAGTGTGGGGGGCAGCGGCAAGCGGCCGACCATCAACAGCTACATGCAAGCCGATGCCTTTGCCATCACCCTCATCTGTGGCTGGGCCAACCGCTGGGAGCTGCGTCAGGAATTCGCCTCCAAGGCCATCAAGCTCCGTCGCCTCATCAATCAACAGCTCTGGGACCCCGAGGCCCAGTTCTACAAGACCATCCCCTACAGGCCCGAAGGCAGCCGCCACCGCCTCGGTGAGACCGTCGACCACGGCCCCTGGGTCGATGTCCGCGAGCTCCACGGATACACCCCTTGGTATTTCAACATCCCCGAGAGCGGGAAGGGGAGGGAAGTCGTCTGGAAGCAGCTCCTCGACCCCGAAGGCTTCGCTGCCCCCTACGGCCCCACCACCGCCGAGCAACGCCACCCCGGCTACCAGGTGAGCCGCCAAGGCCACGAATGCCAATGGAACGGTCCCAGTTGGCCATTCGCCACCAGCATCACCCTCACCGCCATGGCCAATGTCCTGCAGAACTACGAGCAGGACGTCATCTCCAAGCTGGACTACCTCAAGCAGCTCCGGATCTACTCCAAGAGCCACCGCCTCGAGCGACCAAACAATAAGGATGTTTGCTGGATCGACGAAAACCTCCACCCCCACACCGGCGAATGGCTTGCCCGCTCCCTGCTAGTGGAAAAGGC
>JAWVYP010000190.1:0-5360 GCA_033722655.1 Akkermansiaceae bacterium
CCTCCCGGCGTTTGGCCTCAGCTTCAGGCCTCTTGCTGGTCGTTTGAGTTTCCACAGTATGGGGGAACCTGGATAAGTTCCTGTGTTCTGGTTGGAAGACACAAGAACTCGTGATTCCTTAGTCGATATTGCGCATTTCTTTCCATTCTGTGACATCCATCTGTGATTTATTCCGAATTTGGCCGGAACGAAAGCTCATAGGAAACCTGTCGAATACTCATTATCAATAAGTTGAGAATGACACCCAATACAACTCGATCTGACAGGCATCCCTCAACGCCGGGCTGAAATCCTGCCCAAAAAGGCAAGCCTCGCCCAAAAAATCCAAGGGCTGGCGATTTCCGGCCCTATCTATCAAAGACCCGCGACGATAGCAGGGCGCGAATTTGTTAGAATAGATGATCTAAACACGTGGGCTGATCTTGAGAGCGGACGAAACCACCCCCCAAACACTGGAAACCCTGAACTCCAGAGAGTTTCAATTGGGGCTCGGAAAAAGCTGAATTCTGCACGCAATCGCAGGCAAGCGATCAAAAATCGCCCTGCAAAAAAAAGAATCAAAAATATCCCGACATTTCGCTGGTGTCCTGATCGGGAATTCTCTAGGACACCGCTCGTCATTATAAATGACCCTCTAACGAAAACCAATCATGAGCGACGAACTAAGCAAAAAACAAAAGAGCATCTTGTTCTGGGCAAGTTTCATCTCCCTTGCAGCCGCGGGCCTAGGCTTTGCCTTCCGCATTGCCCACATGGGCAGCTACGGTGAAGAATTCGGTCTGACCGGCGGCCAAGTTGGCTTCATTGCCGGCTCCTGTTTCTGGCCCATCGCCATCACCATGATTCTCTTCAGTCTGGTGGTTGATAAAACCGGATACAAAATCCCGATGTTCATCGCCGCCCTCCTGCAAATCGCTTCGGGCATCGGCACCGCCATGGCGACGGGATACGGTTCGCTCCTCGGTTTCGCCATCTGCGCCGGTCTCGGACACGGCATTATCGAGGCGGTTATCAACCCGGCTTGTGCTGCGGTCTATCCCAAACAGAAGACCAAGATGCTCACCATCCTTCACGCCGCATGGCCTGCAGGCATCGTCTCCGGAACGCTTCTCATCATGATCTTGGACAGCTCGATTCAGGGAGGTCTCGATTGGAGGATCCACGCCCTCTGGATTGTCATCCCTGCCGTCGCCTACGCCATCATGTATATTCCCTGCAAGTTCCCTGTGGACGAGCGCGTCAAGGCCGGCATCCCCTTCATGGTCATGCTCAAGCAGGTCGGATTCCTCGGAGCCAGCCTCGCCGCATTCATGCTTATTTACCAAATCGGCGGCTTCGTTCTCTCTGACATCTTCGGGCTCTATAAACTGCCGGAGCCCAATGTGTGGTTCTTCGGCGGCCTGATCGGCGGTCTCGTGGTTGGCGGCGTCTTTGGCGCAATCACCAAATCGCTCGGAAGGCCCCTCTTCTTCCTGCTCTGCATCCTGATGATCCCCGTGGCAGCTGCCGAGCTCTCCACCGACAACTGGATCAAGCAGCTGATGACCCCCGTCATGGAGGGTGACCTCAAGATCAATGCCAACTGGGCCATCATCTACTCGGCCGGCGTGATGCTGCTGCTGCGCCTATTTGCAGGCAGCATCCTGCAGGTGGCCAGCCCGCCAATCATCATGGCCGTCAGCGGCATTTTCTCCGCCTCCGCGCTTTACTGGCTTGGAGCCAGCGCCTCGGGCATCCTGGTGCTCGTTGCCTTCACCATCTATGCGGTCGGTCAAACCTACTACTGGCCGTGCATTCTCGGATTCGTTGCCGAGCGTTTCCCCCAAGGTGGTGCATTGACGCTGAATACCGTTTCCGCCATGGCCCTCCTTTCCCTGGGCATGGTTGGCAACCCGATTCTCGGTGTCGCCCAAGACCGATCCATCTACGAACAGAGCCAAGAGAAGGCTCCGGAACTCGTGGAAGAGGCATCTGCCGAAAAGCCCTACCTCTGGATGAAATACAAGGCGATCGAGCCGTCAAAACTGCCCGAAATCGGTGCTGACAAGATCGATGGACAGGGAGAGGCCCTGATCGCTGCGCTCAATCCGATCATCAACAGCGATAAGGAAATCAAGGAGGATTACGCCGACCTCAAAACCAGCAAGGATGACATCGATTTGAAGGCCATTCAGACCTACGACTTCCTCAAGGCCAAGGCCGGCAAGGACGAGAAGCTCAAGAAGAAACTTGAGGCCAGCATTCCTGCGGGAGTCGAAGATGGACTTGAGGAATACAACACCAAGCTTGCGACCTTCAATGACATGAAGACCAAGTCGGGCCGTGACGTCCTGAAGTTTGCTGCCTGGTTCCCCTTCATCCTGGTCATCGCCTTCGGCTGCATCGCCTTCTACTTCATCTCCAGGGGCGGCTACAAACCGGTTGAACTCAAGGACCTCTCGGGAGGCCGCGAAGCTCCCGAGCTCTGAGCTCACCGAAGCCAGTCCCACTGGCGTTTGATCACCCAAGGCGGCATGTCCTCACGGGCATGCCGCTTTTTCGTGCCCGGGTTGGATCCACCCTCAGGACTTGCCCTGGCCATCCGCCAACCCTAGAAACGAGCCCGCATGCGACCGCTTCTCACCCTTCTCTTCTGCCTGCTGCCCTGCCTGAGCTGGGCGCAGGAATCCAAGCCCCGGGTTCGCCTGGAAACCAGCCATGGCGACATCGTCATTGAGCTGAATCCCGAAAAAGCCCCGCTGAGCAGCGAGAACTTCCTCAACTACGTCGAGAAGGGCTTCTACGACGGCACTGTCTTCCACCGGGTGATCTCCAACTTCATGATTCAGGGCGGCGGCTTTGCCCTGGTTGACGGCGTGCCCACCAAGAAGCCCACGGATGAGCCCATCCGCAACGAAAGTCAAAATGGCCTGAGCAACCGGCGCGGGACGGTGGCCATGGCCCGGACCAACGACCTCCACAGCGCCACCGCGCAGTTCTTCATCAACGTCAAGGACAACGACAACCTCAATTACCCCAGCCATGGCGGCTACGCAGTCTTTGGCGAGGTGGTGGAGGGCATGGAAGTCGTCGACAAGATCCGCAATGTGCGAACCGGCGTCGGCTCACTCGGCATGCCCGGCCCGGATGGAAACATTCAGACCCGCCGCGCCCGGGACGTTCCCCTCGAACCTGTGGTGATCGAATCGGCAAAGGTGGTGGAGCCGGCCGCAGAAACTCCGGATCCCCCAACAGAACCTGCCGGAACTTCATCTTCAGGCAAGGGTGCTGCGCCTGCCACACCCGCGCAGCCGCCCGCAGAAGACGCATCACCCGGCCGGGCTGCCAGTGGACAGAGAGAACATGGGTCCACCAGTGAAATCCATCCATGGAGCGAGCCCAGGAGCTATCTTTTGCTCGCTCTCTCCTTCCTCCTCGGCTCCATCCCCTTCGGTCTCATCATCGCCAAAAGTCAGGGCGTGAACATCCGCGAGCAAGGCTCGGGCAACATTGGCGCCACCAACGTCTGGCGCATCCTCGGCAAGAAATTCGGCATCCCCTGCCTGATCCTCGACCTGCTCAAGGGCCTGATTCCAGTCCTTCTGGCCATCAGCCTGATTCGCATCGCAGATCGCAGTCCCCTGCTCGCCATTCCCCTTCCCGAGAGCTGGTCCCTGATCGCCGACACCTCCCAAGCCATCCACGTCCAGATCATCCACGTCCTTACTGCCCTCCTCGCCGTGCTCGGCCACAACTACTCGCCCTGGGTCGGCTTCAAGGGCGGCAAGGGCATCGCCACCTCCGCCGGCGTCCTGCTCGGCCTGATGCCCATCGGCTTGCTCATCCTCCTCGTCCTGTGGCTGGTTCTCTTTGCCGCCACTCGCTACGTCTCGGTTGCCAGCATCGGAGCCTCCCTCTCCCTGCCACTCGTGACCCTCTACGGCTCCTGGCACCATGGCCGCCTTCAGGACGGCACCTGGAACAAGCCCCTCTTCGCCTTCGCTCTCGTCATCGCCGTGCTCGCCACCTGGAAACACCGCAGCAACATCAAACGGCTGATCGATGGAACCGAGGGAGGCTTCAAAAGAAAGCGAGATTAGAAATTGGGAAATTGGGGATCCAAACTGGCATTCATTTCCAATGGCGAACCCCTAATTTCCTGAATTTCCACACCAAACAATCAAATGCCCAATTGCACCTTCAAATCCGCAGCCATCCTCGGCGCCGGCTCCCTCGGAACCTCCCTCGCCCGCCTGCTGTCCCAACGCCTCGACTCCGTGACACTGGTTGGCAACGAGCCGGAGGTGGTCGAGGGCATCAATGCGAAGCATCGCAACCCGAAGTATCTGGTCGACATCGATCTTGGCGAAAAAGTGAAGGCCACCTGCAATCACGCCGACATCCTCGACCAGCCGCTCATCATCTTCGCCGTGCCCACCGTGGGCATCCGCTCGGAGGCCGAGAAGCTCAAGGCCCTCGGATTGCCTGCCACCACTCCCCTGCTCACCTGCGCCAAGGGCATCGAGCGCAACACCGGTGAGCGCATGAGCGAGATCCTGCGAGATGTCTTTGCCGACAACCCCATCGGCATTCTCACCGGCCCCAACCACGCCGAGGAAATTGCCAGGGACATGGTCACCTGCGCGGTGGTCGCCTCCGAATCCCAGGATCTTGCCAAGGCCCTGCAGGAACTCTTCACCCTCTCCCACTTCCGGGTTTACACCACCACCGACATTGCCGGAGTGGAGCTCGGGGGCGCGGTGAAAAACGTCTACGCCATCGCCGCCGGCATGGCCCACGGCCTGGGCCTGGGCGACAATGCCTCGGCAGCGCTGGTCACTCGAGCACTGGCCGAGATGACCCGGCTTGGGGTCGCCATGGGCGGCCAACCCGAAACCTTTGCCGGCCTCTCTGGCATCGGCGACTTGATTGTCACCTGCTTTTCCGAGCATTCCCGCAACCACCGCGTCGGCCTCGCCATGGGCAAGGGCAAGACCCTGCAGGAGGCGGTTGATTCACTCGGCATGTGCGCGGAGGGCGTGCCCAACACCCTCTCAATTTACGAGGCCGCCCGCAAACTGGGTGTGCGCACCCCCATCATCGATGCGGTCTATGCCGTTCTCTACGAGGACATGCCCACTGACAGGGCGATGAAGGCATTGCTCGAAAGAGACCCCCGTCCGGAGACGGAGTGAGGCGCTGCGCGCCTCGTTCTTAGTTCCTCGTTCTTAGTTCTTAGTTCGCCCCTACAAAACCCACAGAAGAAAGTGAGCCCGGCGACGCGAAGCGTGCCGGGCTTTAACGAAGAACTAAGAACTAGGAACGAAGAACCAGCAAATGGTCGGCTCCGCCGATCATTTGCTGAGCAGCTCCACCATCAG
>JAWVYP010000191.1:0-5294 GCA_033722655.1 Akkermansiaceae bacterium
CCGTGCTCGGCGAAGAAGCGGTCCAGCGCCTCGTCGTCGTCGAGGGGCAGCACCGAGGTCCACTTCGCGACGTCGGCGGGCACACCGGCCGACGACGGCTCGCCGAGGGTGATCGCGCCCGATCCGGCGGCGACCAGCAGCGAGTCGCTGTGGCCGTGGTAGCAGCCGTCGAACTTGATGATGAAGTCGCGCTTGGTGTAGCCGCGGGCGAGGCGAATGGCTGACATGGTGGCTTCCGTACCCGAGGAGCACATGCGGACTTTTTGCACGGAGGGCACCCAACGGGTGATGGTTCGCGCCATCTCGACCTCGAAAGGATTGGGAATGCCGAAGGAAATGCCCTTCTTGGCGACCTCGTGGATGGTGTTGGTGACGGCGACCGGCGCATGACCGAGGATGTTGGGGCCCCAGGAGCCGATGTAGTCGATGTAGGTCTTGCCGTCGACGTCCTCGATGCGGCTGCCGGCCGCCTTGTGGACGAAGAAGGGCTCGCCGCCGACATTGCGGAAGGCGCGCACCGGTGAGTTCACACCGCCCGGAATGAGCTCCTTGGCGGTGGCGAAAAGCTTGCGGGATAGGGGGCCCACGGAATCCATGGCGGGAGCCTGCACCAGATCGCCGCCCCGCGCCAATGGGGATTTTGCCGGGATTTGCCCATTTGGCTGAATAATTGGCCGCTGGCATTCGTCTCACGCTTATGATAGAGTCTTCCATCGTGAAATTTCCGACCATCTCGCCGATCATTTCCATCGAACGCTCCCTGTCGTTGCTGGCGGTCCTGTTCTGTCTCTCCTTGCCCCTGCAGGCCCAGAACGACCGCAAATCCCTGCTGAATTCGGATCCCGAGGTGGTGTATCTGGAGGACCTCTTTGAAAAGGAGCTCAAGCTCAAGGTCATCAAGGCGGCTCCCGTGTATGCCCACAAGGAGGGCGGCGCCAAGCTGGGCACCCTGATCGTGGGTCAGGAAGTCGAAGTGCTGGCCATCACCGACCGGGCCTACCGCGTCCGGGGCAAAGGGCGCAATGGAGGTCTGGCTGGATGGGTGGCCATCTGGGCCTTTGAAATGCCCAACGAGGAATTCCAGGAAAAGATGAAGGCCCTCTACGAGCGGCAAATGAAGGTCAACCGGCTGATTGAAGAAGGTCAGGTGGTCCTTGGCATGACCATGCGCGAAGTCGGTTTGATTCTAGGAGAGCCCACCAAGACAAGCGTCCGCCAGACCCCGGAAGGCCAAGTGGGGCGCTGGGAGTTCATCGAATACACCGAAATCCGCAACTACGCGACCCATGTGGATCCCTACACCGGGCAGGTCTATCGCAAGCTGGTGAGCGTCACCCGCGATGAGAAGGAAAAGACCCTTGTCGAATTCAAGGACGGCCACGTGGTGGCTCTCGAGGAGAGCACCAACAAGCCCGGCAAGGTGCGCATCATCCTGCCACAGGTGACTTGTCACTGGTGAGCCAGAAAAGCCGGAGTTGTCGCTAGCTGGTGGCCATCTCCTTCCTGTAGCTGCGGTCTATGACCGTCGAAACGATGCCTTCCTGTAGCGGCGGTCTATGACCGTCGAAACGATGCCTTCCTGTAGCGGCGGTCTATGACCGTCGAAACGATGCTCGGAGAGTGGTCGACGGTCATAGACTGATCTCGATCCACTCGATCCACGAGGGGTGTGGCCTCCTCTGAGGCCATGTAGAGATATACCAACTCGCGTTGCTCATTGGTCCTCCGGTCGTTGCCGCTACAGCTTTGATAATGCCCGGACCAACACCGGCACGGCAAAGCTTTGTTTGAGCGAAGGGGCGCCGGCTTGGATGAGCTGTTCCACGCGCTCTTTGTATGTTTCCTTTCCCGTCAGCTCAACGAGCTCCTGCAGATTGAGCAGCGCCATGTGATTCGCGGAGGGTTCGGCACCGTCGTAGTCGTTGCGCAGCGTCATTAGAGTCCTGCCTTGGAGCTTGGGACGCATGACGTAGCCTTGGCGCTCTTCATCCCAGAGCGTGGCGTCAAGTTGGTCCTGCAGCTCAAGCGCCCAGTCCAACCAGCCCTCGCCCGGCGTGGATTGGTGCAGTTCCAACAAGCCACGGATGAGAAAGGCGTAATCGTCAGCCACCGCCTTGGCGGGTGAGTGGGTCTTGCGCCAGCTGCGGTAGAGTTGGCCATCCACCCATAGTTCCCTTCGCAGGAACTCGGCGGCAGCCGTGGCCTCCCGGCTCCAATGCTCTTGCTCAAGCAGCCGTCCCGCGCGGGCAAATGCGGCGATGACCAGCCCGTTCCAGGCGGTGATGATTTTGTCGTCGCGATGGGGCAGGGGGCGTTTTCGACGCGCCCCGAGCAGGGTTGCTTTTGAAGCCTCAAGCGATTTTTCGATCTCCTCCAGGCTGCAGTCGAAGGTGGTGGTCAGCTCCCTTGGGGCCCTTGCCTCGTAGAGCGTGTTGCGGCCCTTGAGTTCGCCATGTGGATCGCTCTCCGGTCGGGCGTTGCCATCGGTCTCCACACCATAGGCCGCACAGAAAATGGCGGCGTCCTTGGGCTCAAGCAGCGACTGAATTTCCTCGGCTCGCCAAGTCCAGTAGGCGCCCTCGATGGCGTGCTCGTCATCCGGGCGCTCCAAACTGTCGGCATCCTCGGCGGCGTGAAAGGCTCCAGCCCCATCCTTCATGTCGTCCACCAAATACTGCAGGATGCCCTCGGCGACCTCGCGCAGCCGCCTCTCACCCGAGAGTTTCCAGCCATCCAGATAGCTGATGGCCAGCTGGGCCTGGTCGTAGAGCATCTTCTCGTAGTGGGGCACGTGCCAATAGCGGTCCACGCTGTAGCGGTGGAAGCCGCCGCCGAGGTGGTCGTGCATGCCGCCCCGGGCCATTGCCAGCAGGGTCTCATGGCTCATGGTCCATGCTCGGGTCTCCTGCGGCTTGTCGGGGGACTCGCGGTGAGCCAGGGCCATCAGCGCGTCGAGCACCGATGGGCGGGGGAACTTGGGAGCAGAACCGAAACCGGCGTGTTCGGCGTCGAAGCGCTGACGGCAGTTTCCCAAGTAGTCCTCGAGCGCGATTTCGACCTTGAAGTTGGCTGAGGGCAGGCGCTCGGGCGGCTGTTGGAGGTGGTCCATCACCTTGCGGGCGTGTTCGAGCAGTTTGTCGCGGTCATCGCGCCAGACGCGGGCCAATTGGTGGCAGATGTGGATCAGTCCACTGCGGCCGTCGCGGTCTTCGGCCGGGAAATAAGTGCCGCCGAAGACCGGTTGTCCTCTGGAATCCAGCCAGATGCTCATCGGCCAGCCGCCCTGGCCGGTGGTCAGCTGCAGATACTGCATGTAGAGGGCGTCGATGTCCGGTCGCTCTTCGCGGTCCAGTTTCACACAGATGAAGTGGTGGTTGAGCACCTCCGCCACCTTCTCACTCTCGAAGGACTCATGGGCCATGACGTGGCACCAGTGGCAGGTCGAATAGCCGACCGAGAGGAAGACCAGCTTGTCCTGCTTGCGGGCCTGCTCGAATGCCGCGTCCGACCAGGGCTGCCAGTCGACGGGGTTGTCCGCATGCTGGAGCAGATAGGGCGATTGGGCGTCTGTGAGGGCGTTGGCCATGCCTCAGCCTCCGCTCGCTGGTCAGGTCGTCAAGAAGTTGTCGCGGGGATTGTTTGACGCTGCCGGGTCATTCGTGGTATGAATGTAGTTAGAAAAATAGAGATTATGGATATACAAGGAACCGTTCGAGACATACTGAAGGACAAGGGAGATCAGGCATGGAAAACCCGCGAGAATGCGACCGTGTATGAAGCCATTGGCCTGATGGGTGAGCACAACATCGGGGCCTTGATCGTGGTCAACGACAAGGACGAGGTCGTCGGTGTGATGACCGAGCGCGATTACAGCCGCAAGGTCGTCCTCAAGGGCCGCACCTCCCGCGACACCAAGGTGTCCGAAATCGTCAACAAGCCCGCGATCACCGTGAAGCCTTGTGACAAGGTCACCCATTGCATGGCCCTCATGTCCAACGAGCGCATCCGCCACCTGCCCGTCATGGATGAAGGCAAACTCATCGGCATGGTGTCGATGGGGGACATCATGCGCTGGGTGATGGCCAGCCAGGAGTCCACCATTGACCACCTGAAGGGGTATATTTTCGGAGGGTATTGAGATCCAGAGTTCAAGGACCAAGGACTGAGAGACAGAGTCGCTCTAATCCCTCCGAATGTTTTTTGCCCGGGCAAAGCGGCTGCGGCGTGAGTCGGCGTTGTCGGCGGGTTCGGTGGCCTTGGGTTCGGCTTCCCTTGCAGGCTCGTCTTTCGTGGCACTTTCGCCCTCTTCCTTCACCTTGCGGCGCTTTCTGGTCTTCCCGGCTTTGCTGGTGCCGGGCTCGCGCTGCTTGCGCTTGGGCAAGGCGGGGAGCGGCATTTTGAAGCCGGTCTTGGTGACCAGGGCATCGTAGAGAATCAGCAGCAGGGCGAGGATGGCCAGGGGCAGTCGCAGGTCGGTGTGTTGCAGCACGGGCGGCCGCTCCCAGGCGGTGGAGAGGTCGTTGCGCTCGACTCCTCCACTAAGGTGGCTGGCCAGGCGGAGGTCGGCCTTGCTGGCGGGATCAAAGGCCCATTCGGCGGCGACGGGAACCGACAGCGGACCGAAGGGAATGGCGTGCTGTCCGATTTGCACGACGCCGCGCAATACCTCGCTCTCGCGGAGTTTGAAGTGGGTGGAAAAATGCCCGGGGGCCAAGCGTGCCCACTGGATTTCCCGGGCATCGGCCCGGCCATTGCCGCCGGATACGAAGAGACGGGGCGGGGAAGTGGCGAACTCGGCATTCCAGCGCTCCGCATTGTAGTGCAGGTTGAGCTTTAGATTGGAGCCCTCGGTGCGGTGCGAAAGGCCGATGCCGGGCGGCAATGGAGTTCCCGAAAGCCAGCGGCCCAGGGTGCGGGTAAAACCGTTGTAGCCGGGCCAGTTGCGGATCTTTTCGGAACTCTCGCCGGCCATGGGAAAGGAAATGGCGGCGGTGCGGCCCAGCCCGCGGCGGATGGTGGCGATCAGCGGCGCGCTGAATTCGTCGGTGGTGATGGCGGCTACCGAGCTGCCGGGCCGCGCATAGGAGAGGTTGTAGCCATCGAGTTCGGCGGGCCATTCGATTGGCAGCGGTGAGATTTCACGCCACTCTCCGGTGGGCAGCAGGCCGACCGGATCGGTGACGAAGGCGCTGCGGGCCACGGCCACGGTTTCACCGGCGAAGAGCTTGGGCAGGTCCTTGGCGTTTTCAGAGAAGTGGGCACGGCCATTGCCGAGCTTGGCAATATCCTTGAGC
>JAWVYP010000192.1:0-5281 GCA_033722655.1 Akkermansiaceae bacterium
GATCCGGTCGAAGAGCGCCTCAGCGAGGAGCAGGCCAAGCAATCGGAGCTCGAGAAAACCTCACTCGACGAGAAGACCTTCCGCTACGAACTCAACGAGGATGCCATGGCCACCGAAAAGACCGCCGAGGGCATCCGCAAGTTCGCTGCCGACATCGTCAAGCTCGAGGAGCTGGTGCAGAAGATGTGAGCACGGAGCCTCAGATCCTTGCGGCCACATCGGTTTCCGCCTCATGATCCATGGCATCCCCCAGTCTGGCGTCCGGACTGTGGGTCCATTCCGTGATCAGACGCAATCCGACCGCGAGCAGGATGGGCCCCAGGAACAGGCCCACCAGACCAAAGGCCAGCGCCCCGCCGATCACTCCGCAGAAGATCAGGATGAAGGGGGTCTTGCTGCCGTGGCTGATGAGGTAGGGCCGCAGGAAGTTGTCGACCAGACTGACCGGTCCCAGGCCCCAGATGAAGAGGAAGATACTCATGCCAACCTCGCCCTGCGAAAAGAGCCAGATTCCGGCCGGCACCCAGACCAGGGGTGGGCCGTAGGGAATCACTGCAAAGAAGAAGATCAACACGGAGAGCAGCACCACGGCCGGCACTCCGGCAATCCAGAATCCGAGGCCCGCCACCAGCGCCTGGGCCAATGCGGTCCCGAGGATCCCGAACACCACACTGCGCACGGTATCGCGGGCCACCTTGACCAAGCGCTGACCCCGTGCGCCGGCCAGGCGCTCGGCGGCCACCGAGAGGCGGCGCGACAGTTCCGGCGCATCACGCAGCAGGAAGAATGCGATGAAGGCACTGAGGAACACCTGGATGACGCCATTGCCGATCGCCTTGGCCGCAGCGACCAGCCAATCGCGGGCCCAGCCAAGGAACTTGCCAATCAGGACGATGAGTTTCGGGGAATCGTCAGCGTTCTCGTCACTTGCAGCTGGCTGCTCGCCGGAGCCTTCCTCTCCAAGGGGTGAACCCACAAGCTCAGTGACATCCTCCACCGTGTCATTCACCAGCTCGTTCAAGCCCTCGGTCCCAGCATTGGCCTGCCCGGAATCCAAATCTCCTTCCGGCGACTTCGGGCCTTGAGCCTCGGCATCATCCGGGGGTGGTGTCTCCTCCTGGCCGCCGCCCTTGACCTCCTCGTCAATCAGCGCCATCCAGCGTTTGCGGTCCTCGGCAAAGCGCTCCCAGTAGCCGGCGAGCTCGTCGCCCAGGACCGGCACCCCGGAGACCCAGCGCGGAGCCTCCTCAGGTGCATTCATCAGCCAGTCGCGCGAGGCCATCGCAAGCTCCTTCCCGTCTTCCGCAAGGGTCATGCCTATCAGCACGATTGGACAGGCAAAGGCCACTGCAACCGTCAGTGCCACCACACAAGCCGCGATGGTGCGTCTCCCTCGAAACCAGCGGGTGAAGACCCGCTGCAGGGGCCAGAGCACGTAACTCAGGATGATGGCCCACATCAGGGCGGACATGAAAGGCTTGATGACCAGGAAGCAACCGCCCATCAGCAGCAGCAGGGCAATGACGGCAAGCAGCGGCTGGCGGCCCTTCCAGAGGGGCGGCGATTGGTTTGAATCCGGGTTTTCCTGTGACAAATCGCGGCTAATTTACCCGCTCCGCGCCGCGGGAACACGCTAAAAATCAAGCCTGTCGAATTCCCGGGGGCAGGCCTGTCACCAGCCGTCACTTGACAGCCGATGGCCCAGTCACGAAGCTTTCGCCCATGATTTCGATGCGCATCCTACCCGCCTTGCTTGCGGGCATTCTCCTCTGTATCACCGGCATTCAGGAGTCATCGGCAGAGCCGATGGAAATCAACGGCATTGCCGCCAAGGTCAATGGCCGGGTGATCACCAAGAACGAGGTATCCTTCATGCTTGCGCCCATTTACCGCCAGCTGCGCGCCCAATACCCGCGCCAGGGCGAGGAATTCAAAACCAAACTCATGGAAGCCCGGGACAAGATCCTCGACGAACTCATCGAGCGCGAAATCATTATTGATGAATACAAGCAGCTCGGCGCGACCATCCCCGACCAGGTCGTCGAAAACGAGATCAAGCGCCAGATCAACCGGCTCTACAACGGCGACAAGGAAAAGTTCAACGAGGAGCTGCGCAAGAGCCGCATGACCATGAATGGCTACCGCCAGATGCAAAAGGAGAAGATGATTGTCCAAGCCATGCGCAGCGCCCAGTTCGACGACGCCGCTCCCCCGCTGCCCAACGAGATCCAGAACGAGTATCACTCCATCAAGCAGGAACTGCGTGACACCTCGGCAGACCGGATCACCTTCTACAAGATCTTCATCCCGGCCAATGACCCGCTCAACCCGAATTCCACGCGCGAATCCCAGTTGGCCCTTGCCGAGGACCTGGTCAAGGACATCAAGGAAGGTAAGGACATGGCCAAGCTTGCCAAGACTCACTCCAAGGACGCCTTTGCCGAGCAGGGTGGCCTGCAGGAAGACGTGCCCCGCATGGACCTCTCTGCCGAATTTGCAGCCATCATCTTCGACGCCAATGAAGGAGACGTCATCGGCCCGCTTTCCGATGAGACCGGCTTCACCATTGTCAAGCCGGTGGAAATCAAACTCGGCCCCGTCCCGCCTCTAAGCGAGATCCGCGACATCGTCGAGGAACGCGTCCGCACCAAGAAGACCTCCAAGCAATACGAGGACTGGATTCAGAAGCGCAGCGAACGCGCCATGATTGAAATCAAGATTTAGGCGCTTTGGCGCTGAACACCAATCACAGGCGATGCAATTGATCCATGGCGCTGACACCAACACTGCCTTCATGAACAGGCAGCCATAAGTGCTGACCGCCTTATCCTCCGACTTGTCATCCGAAGCTCGCAGAGCGAAGGGCAAGCCCTGGCAAAGGCGGATGACCAATAAGCATCCCACCCAGCTTGCTCATGCATGAGCGGGATCACTGCATGAGTAGAAATCACCCTGTTTTTTGAGGGGTTTGGCAATCATGGCCCCGCGTTTGCTGAGGCCAAATCCATGATGCCATGCCGGCATCGTGAAACCACCCCCTCCCCCTCATGTTCGCAATCACGGACAACATGATGTCCATGGGCGAGTACGCGCCCATCCGCCAGTCGGAGTGTCGCCGCCACTACCGCGGCCGTAACCACCTCCCTGCCAGCACCCAGTGGAGCAGCAATCCCGTCCTTCCGCTGGATCCTCCCTACTGGGACGACATGCTGGGAAGCAGTGTGCGCGTCGGCCTCGCCGCCGCCAGAAAATCCCTCAAGCCCGCCCTCTTCGTCTGGGCCCTGATGACCGGCATTGCCCTGCTCTATTACCTCGTGCCTGCCTCGTCCGGCATCTTTTCCGCTCTGGTCGAAGTCCAGGAGCAAATGGGCGTCTGGTTTCCCTCTGTCGGCATGGGCTTGTCCGTGGGAATCATGGTGGAAGTCGTGCGCGTGCTCACCAGTCCCGACAAGCGCTGGACCCGCGACAACTCCATCAGCGCCCTCTTCAACTTCGCCATCTGGAGCGTGATGGGCGTGACCCAGTATTTCCGCTACGCCTGGCAGGTCGAGGTCTTCGGTGATGGCAATTCCTTCAGCGAGGTCGCCAGCAAGGTGGCATTCGACCAGTTTGTCTGGACTGTCATTTTCGCCAACCCCTACCAGGCCATCCTCTACCTGTGGAAGAACTGCAATTACTCCTGGCGCGCCGTCGCCCGGCTGGCGACCCCCTTGCGCACCTTCTGGGGCACCCGGATGCTGCCCATGCTGATCAGCAACTGGGCCTTCTGGATTCCCATGGCTGGCCTCGTCTACTACTTCCCGCCCGAGCTCCAAGTGCCCATGGCCATCCTCGCGGTCACCATCTGGGTCATCCTGATCTCCTTCCTGACCGCGACCTCGCGCCATGAAGACTGATCCCACCCCTCCCGCCCTGCTGGCGGTCGGCACTTTCGTGGTCGATTACCACAAGGTGCTCGACCACTACCCTGAGGAGCGCAGCTACGCCCGGGTCATCCGCGAACGGGTCAGCAACGGCGGCGCACCCCTCAATCTCCTCATCGACCTCGCCAAACTCGGTGTCGACTTCGAACTTCACGCCGCCGGCAAGGTCGGACGGGACCTCGACGGCCAGCTGGTTCTCGAAGCCTGCCGCAAGCACGGCATTCATACCGAGCAACTGCAGGCCGTCGAGGGTGCCAGCACCGGCTACACCGACGTTTTCACCGTGGAGTCCACCGGCCGCCACACCTGCTTCCACAGCTGCGGCATTGGCGACAGCTTTGCCCGCCGCGACGTCAAGCTGCGCGCCATCAAACCCCGCATGCTTTTCCTCGGCTCACTGGGTGCGCTGGGCCGAATGGACCGCCACAATCCCGAATTCGGTCGCAAGGGCGCCACCCAGCTGGTGCGCGATGCCCACAAGCAGGGAATCATTAGCGTGATTGAGCTGGCCCCCATCGACCAGCAAACCGGCATCAAGGACTATGCCGAAACCCTCGCCCATGCCGACTACCTCATTCTGAGCGACCGGCTCGCCGAGAGCATGCTCGGCATGAGCCTTTATGCCGAGGGCCAGTTCGACGTCGATCTCGCCCGCATGGCCGCCAAGCGCTTTCTCGACTGTGGCCTGCGCAGGGCGGTGGTCATTCAGTCCGGTGCCGGCGCCATCCAGTTGGACGCCGATGGCGGCCTCCACGAGCAATCCGGAATCCTGCTGCCATCCAGCCAGCGCGTGGGATCCGCCGGCAGTGACCACGCCTTCTGCGCCGGCTACATCGAGGGCCTCTTCAAGGCCAAGAGTGTCGAGCACTGCCTCATGCAGGGCATCGCCGTGGCTCGCGCCTGTCGCAGTCACCTGACTCCCTCGGAAGGCATCCCATCGCTTGAGGAATGCATGGAACGCGTCCGCCAGGCCGTATCGACCTGAATTTCGCGTTGCGATTCCCGGCGACATGCGAACTTGGGAGAACCATGCCCAGCCGACTCCTGTTTCGCGCCCTTTGTCTCGCTCTCGCCGACCTCTTGCTCGGCAGATTCGCTCTGTAATGTACTACTACGCAGTAGTACAGGCCAGCGGATTGGCACAAGATATTGTGGGCTGGGGCAACTTCGCTGGCGTGGCCACAGAGACTGAGATGGGGTGGCGGGCGCGGATTGGACGATGAAACGATCAGCACAGGGCTTCGATGGACCCACATGCACCCACCCTGCGCCCTCGTCCGCTCGGGGACATACAAAGCTTGGAGCGAGGAACGAGCCCAAGTTTGTGTGCCCCCCATCATCGGCCATACGACGCTCGA
>JAWVYP010000193.1:0-5220 GCA_033722655.1 Akkermansiaceae bacterium
AGCAACCCCAGTTTTTTCTTCATGCCTCGGGAGTATTCCTCGGCGTAGCTGTCGAGATGGGTATCCATTTCCAGCCTTCTGGCGATTGGGCTGATTCGCATCCAGGTGT
Source organism: Akkermansiaceae bacterium (assembly GCA_033722655.1). Lineage (GTDB taxonomy): Bacteria > Verrucomicrobiota > Verrucomicrobiia > Verrucomicrobiales > Akkermansiaceae > Luteolibacter. The sequence continues at coordinate 110 of JAWVYP010000193.1, forward strand.
CTCGGTAGTTCAGGTCATGCATGGCTGCGCTTAGCTCGATGACCTCCCTGCCTTTGAGGTAATTGTAGAAAATAGGCTCGTCCGGGAGAAAACCGATGTATCTCTTGAGCTCGATGCGCTCATCGAAGGCATCCTGGCCATCCACGAGCAACTGGCCGGAATCCGCCTTAAGCAAGCCCATCAGCAGTCGGAATAGGGTGGTCTTGCCAGCTCCGTTGGGCCCGAGAAGTCCCGTGATTCCGCCCTTTGGAACCGACCAATTCACGTCTAGCAGGACTCTTTTATCGCCGAAGGATTTCGATACCTCTTTTAGAACCACGGCAGAGTGGTCTCCGTCTTCAGGATGACTCATAAGTCTATGTTTGGATTCGTTCCGGTAGAGTCAACTCAGCAAATGGAATTCGATGCCCAATGACTGAAGCTCATCGGGGATTAGATGGGCGGGGGGGATCGAAAAGCGGAGGCGCTGAGGAGGCCGCATTCCTCGTGGATCAAGTGGAACCAGGTCAGTCTGTTACCGTCGACCACCGTCCAGGGATCGTTTCGACGGTCATAGACCGCCGCTACAGGTTGTTGATTGACCTTCGCTCGATATAAGCGAGGTGCGCCTGAAGTGAGGATGGAGCGATGGGTGGCTGGCGCTGAAAGCGGGGGTGAATGGTGTGACCACTCCTCTGATGAGATTGATCTCGCTCCGCTCGATCCACGCGGGGTGCGGACCCCGCCGGGGCCGGAAATTGGGATTTGCCCATGCGCTTCGCTTTGGGCCCTACGGGCGTTCGAACTGCGTTCGATCTCATGACCCGAGCCATTTGACGCAAAAACCCCCACCCGTTCCGGGTGGGGGTTTTAGGAAAATGGAGCGGGCGATGAGATTCGAACTCACGACATTCACCTTGGCAAGGTGACGCTCTACCACTGAGCTACGCCCGCGTTTTGTTGTGCGCGGGCCGCTTTCTACACCTGCTCCATGGACGGGCAAGAAAAAATTGGAAAAATTCAGTGTTCAAGCGGGCCGGAAGGGCTTTTCTTGGGCCCTCCATGAGCCAGCCGATGTCCGACAAACTCGCCGAAATCATCGCCACCAAGCATCAAGAGGTGGAGGCGTTGATGCCGCGGGCCGAGCTGCTGCGGGCCGCAGCGCTTCAGCGCAACGATTTTGGGGGATTTGCGGCGGCCCTCAACCGCGGTCCGAGCCAACTGGGAGTGATTGCGGAGGTCAAGAAGGCCTCGCCTTCGGCGGGAGTGATCGACCCGGATTTCGACCCGGTCCGCCAAGCCAAGCGCTACCTGGACGGCGGTGCCTCCTGCCTCTCCATTCTCACCGACGAGAAATACTTCCAAGGCTCGCTGAGCTACCTGACCCAGATCTCCAAATTCTCGGACGCCCCGCTGCTGCGCAAGGATTTCACCATCCACGAGGTGCAAATCCACGAGGCCTCGGTCTCGGGGGCGGATGCCATCCTGCTGATTGTGGCGGCCCTCGACGACGAGCAGCTCAAGCGCCTCTACGAGGCGGCCAAGGCGGTGATGCTGGACGTGCTGGTGGAAGTCCACGACCTGCGCGAAATGGACCGTGCGCTGGAACTTGGCGCCGACCTGATCGGGGTCAACAACCGCAACCTCAAGACCTTCGAGGTTGATCTGGAAACCACCGCCGAACTGGCCGACGAAGTACCCGACGACGTGTTGCTGGTGTCCGAAAGCGGCATCAAGTCGCCGGAGGACGCCATGCGCGTGCTCGAAGCAGGGGCGAACGCGGTGCTTATCGGCGAGACCTTGATGCGCGCCGACGATCCGAGTCGCGAAATTGAAAAGTATCTCGAGCTGGAATTGGACTGATCCTTTCGGAACGCATCACGAGATGAATTTGCCCCGATCCATCAAACGCACGGAGCCAGAGGACGGCTATCCGGTCTTTGAAATTGAGCACCCAACCTGTTCAGGCAAAGTGGCACTGCACGGCGCACAGGTCATGTCATGGAAGCCGGTGGATGAGGAAGAGGTGCTCTATCTCAGTCCAAAAGCGGTGTTTAGGGAGGGCAAGGCGATCCGTGGCGGCATTCCGGTCTGCTGGCCATGGTTCAGTGAGCATCCCTCGGACGAGACCGTGCCCTCGCACGGCATCGCGAGGACCCGATTCTGGGATTTTGTGGAGGCCGCCGAGAATGACCAGGGTGTGGTCCTGAAGTTTGCGATGAGGGAGGGCATCTGGTCGGCGGAGATCATCATCAAAATGGGAGAGGACCTGGAAGTGATGCTCAAGACGATCAATACGAATGAAATTCCCATTCTGATCTCAGGAGCTTTGCACAGTTACTTCGCAGTTTCCGACATCGAGCAGGTGCGGGTGGTGAAACTGGAGGGCGTGGAATGCACCGACCTGGTGGGCACCCCGACCAAGCGCAAGCAGGACACTCCGGTGGAGTTCAAGAGAGAGGTGGATGCCATCTACGAAAGCTCTGATCCCGTCTTGCTGGTCGATGACCTCTCCGGTCGCACCCTACTCATCGAGAAGACGGGAAGCCCCTCGACGGTGTTGTGGAATCCCTGGGCCGAGAAGGCCAAGGCTCTCGAAGATCTGCCCGATGATGGCTACCGCGATTTCTGCTGCGTGGAGGCGGCGATTGCAAACGACCGGGCGGAAATCGTGATGCCCGGCCAGATGCAGGTGCTGAGCACGCGCATCGTGGTGGAAGAGTGAGGCCTCACTTCTCTCCCTTTACGCCGGCCTTGGAAAGTTCCGGAAAGTGCTTCTTGAGCTTCTTGTCGAGGAAGGGCCAGCCATCGTTCTGCTGTTTCGGTCCCGGGGTGGTGCGGCCATTGTGGAAGGCCGTGGCCAGATCGGTGACGAGTTCCTGAACTTTTTCCGGATGGGTGTCCTCCAAATTGCGGGTCTCCGCCGGGTCATCCTTCAGATGGTAAAGCTGGACGCGCTTGGCAGGGGTTTTGGGCCCCTTGCTCCAGCCGCCGCCGGCGTCGGTGGCCAAGATGAGCTTCCAATCGCCCTTGCGGATGGCAAAAGTGCCGTTGATGGAGTGATGGATGGTGAAGGGTCGGATGGGGTCCGACTTGAGTTTGAGTGCGGGCAGGAAGGAAAAGGAGTCCTCGGCCGCATCGTGCGCAATCTCGTCCTTGGCGCCGAGGATGTCGGCGAAGGTGGCCATGAAGTCGGTGGTGCAGAGGGTGACGTCCGAGGTGCTGTGGGCCGGGACCTGACCCGGCCAGCGCACGAGAAAGGGCACGCGGTGGCCACCCTCGTAAATGGTGGCTTTGGCACCCCGCCAGTTGCCGTTGGGTTTGTAACCGGCCTCCATCATTTTGGGGATTTTGACGTAGGGTGCGAAGCCGTTGTCCGAGGTGTAGACGATCATGGTGTTGTCATCGATGCCGGACTCGATGACCTGCTCGATGACTTGGCCGACCACCCAATCGGTCTCGGCAACCAGATCCGCATAGAGGCTGTATTGGGGATACTTGCCCTTGAAGAGTTTGCCCGGAGTACAGGGGGTGTGCGGTGAGGTGAGGGGTAGGTAGAGGAAGAAGGGCTTCTCTTTGTTGGCGGCCTGACGCTGGATGTATTCGCGGGATTCACGGGCGAAGTCAGCGAGGCAGTTGTGAGCGTCGAAGTTGGGATCGCGGGCGCCGACGCGCTTGAATTTGTTGTATTCGTTGTGCGGCCAACCGCCATTTTCAGTGGGGATGGCCACGGCCTTGTCGTTCCTGAAATAGACGTAGGGAGCCATGTCCAGCGAGGAGAGGATGAAGAAGGCTTCGTTGAAGCCGACGTCGACCGGGCCGTTCCTGATGGGCTGGCTGTAGTCCACCTTCCACGAGGCGTCCTGGCGGTTCTGATCGGCGGGTGGGTTCTCCAGTTTCACGAAGTCGGCACCCAGGTGCCACTTGCCAACCATGCCGGTGTGGTAGCCCTGCTGTTGCATGAAGTCGCCCAGATTCAGGCGGTTCGGATCCATCAGGGCCTTGTCGGTGGCCTTGAATAGGACGGCTTTCTTGAGACGGCTGCGCCAGTTGTAGCGGCCAGTCAGGATGCCGTAGCGGGTGGGGGTGCAAACGGAGGAAGAAGTGTGGGCATCGGTGAAGCGCATCCCCTCGGCGGCCAAGCGGTCGAGAGCGGGAGTGGGAACCAAGCCGCCCATGTGGCTGGGCTCGCCCGGGCCCATGTCATCCGCGAGGATGAGCACGATGTTGGGCGTGGGGCTGGCCAGAAGAAAGGCCGGGATGAGCCAAAAGCTAAGGAGGAGCGCGCGCATGATGGGTGGTGGTTACATGGTTGCCTTTGCCAGCGCCTGATCGAGATCGGCAGTGATGTCGTCGATGTGCTCGATGCCCACCGAAAGGCGCACCATTTCCGGTGGGATGCCGCCGTCCTTCTGCTGCTGCTCGTCGAGTTGGGAGTGGGTGGTCGAGGCTGGGTGGATGGCCAGCGACTTGGCGTCGCCGACGTTGGCGAGGTGTTTGAACATTTCGAGCGAGTCGATGAACTTGGCGCCAGCTTCCGCGCCGCCCTTGATGCCGAAGACCACCATGCTGCCGCCCTTGCCGCGGACATATTTCTTGTTGGCCTCGTATTGCGGATCGTCCTCCAGGCCGGGGAAGCGCACCCACTCGACCGAGTCGTGGGCCTTGAGGTGCTTGGCCACGGCCAGTGCGTTCTCGCAGTGGCGCTCCATGCGCAGCGGCAGAGTCTCGATGCCCTGCAGGGCGATCCAGGCGTTGTCGGGGGACAGGCAGGCGCCGAGGTTGCGCAGTGGCCCCGTGCGCATCTTGAGGATGTAGGCGAGGGGGGCGAGGGGCTCGGGCAGGTCGTGGCCCCAGCGCAGGCCGTGGTAGGAGGCGTCGGGTTCGTCGAAGAGTGGGTGCTTGCCGCCGGCCCAGTTGAACTTGCCGGAATCGATGACGATGCCGCCAATGCCGGTGCCGTGGCCGCCGAGCCATTTGGTCAGCGAGTGGACGACGATGTCCGCCCCGTGATCGATGGGGCGAGTGAGATAAGGGGTGGAGAAGGTGGAGTCGACAATCAGCGGCAGGCCGAGTTCGTGAGCGCTGCTCGAGATGGCTTCGAGATCGGAAACTTCGAGGGCCGGGTTGGA
>JAWVYP010000194.1:0-5201 GCA_033722655.1 Akkermansiaceae bacterium
CCGTAACTATCGCCGAAGGCGCAACTGTAGGGGCGGTCTATGACCGCCCATTCATTCGGATGGGCGCTCACAGAGCGCCCCTACAGCCCAACCAGATGGGTCGACGGTCATAGACCGCCGCTACAGCTCAATCCTGCAAATAGGTTCGCGGCTTGTAGAGGATCGCGTAGGGCACAAAGGCGAACGCGGTCACCAGCATCATGAGGGTGAAAAACCAGAAAAAGCTGTCCCCCAACAACTTGCTTTGCCCGCCGCAGAAAGCCTCCCGCGATAGCAGGAAATCCTCCTCGTCCTCCGTGGCTTCATCTGTCGCTCCGATCTCACGTTTCCAGCGTTCCAGCCAGGGATCCTCGGGATGGAAGCGGTCGCTCCACGTCTCCATCTTGGGCGGCTCCTCCTTGGGCAGGGTGAGAACCAGACCAAGGTCCCATGGCGTGCCCCGCTCGCGGTCCGGGCCGGCGCTGATGAGTCGCGCGCTGCGGGAGTTGAGAATGGAGTAGTGGATCTTGTTGCCCCAGGGATCACGCAAATCGGAGAGCGCACCGTACTTGCCGAGACGCTCGGCCGCCGGCAGCTCTCCATTGCCCTCCTCCACCATTTGTTCGATGCGCTCGACGGCGATTCCAAAGGTCTCCGATCCCGGAATTTCAATTTCGCCACGGCGACCATCCTCAAGCTTTTGGAGAATGTCGTCTTCGGTCCCCGTCTTGCCGTCGTAACCGGGCAGCACCACTTCCTCGAGCCTGGCGAGCTCTTGCTCCCCCCGCTTCTCCTCGATTTGCTCCCATTGCTGTTGCGCGGCACTGGGGATCTGGATGAAGTGGTTCACGCCGGCCACGAAGAGGTTACCCATGGCAACCGAGCCCAGATAGAAGCACATCATCAGCGACTTCATCGTTTTGGGTGCCTGGGTGTAGGCGAATTCGAGCGCCACAATGGACACCATCACCTCGGCAGCCGTCAGCAGGGCAATCACTCCGATCTGCCAGCCGATGTTGGGCCGCGCTCCCCCATCGATCCAGGTCTGCACCACCGAGGCCATGGCAAAGGAGAGCGCCATCAGGAACAGGCCGATGCCAATCTTGCGCAGTGGGGTCAGCTTCCACAGCCGGTCCAGCATCGGGTAGCCGAGGAAGGCAAAGAGCGGAATGAAGATCAGGATGAACACCGGATTCATGGCCTGCACCTGGGAGGGCAGCCACTCCACGCCCAGGAATTGCAGGTCCATGTCTTGGGCCTGGAAGATGAAGCGTGAAGCCGTCTGATCAAAGAGCGCCCAGAACATCGCGACAAACAGGTAGAGCGGGATGAGCTTGAGAATCACCTTCAGTCCGCTGCCGGTCACTTCACTGATGAAGACATTCCATCCCTTGGCGGGCACGTGGATGAAGCGCTTGCGTCCCATCCAGAAGAGCAGGGTCGCCAGGGCCATCAACACGCCCGGCACGCCGAAGGCCCAATGCGGTCCATACCATTCCAGCAGCCAGGGTGTGAGCAAGGTCGAGGCAAAGGCCCCGAGGTTGATTGAGAAGTAAAAGCCATTGAAGACCTTGGAGAGCAAGTGCGCGTTGCGCGCCCCGAATTGATCTCCGACGTGGGCCGAAACGCAGGGTTTGATGCCGCCCGAGCCCAGGGCGATCATCGCCAGACCCGCCACCAGCCAGACCGGCGAGGAGCCCATCCAGCCCATGCAGGCCAGGGCCGCGTGTCCGGCGCAGTAGACCAGCGAGAGCAGGATGATGGTGCGATATTTGCCAAGAAAAGCGTCCGAAAGGACCGCACCAAGAAACGGTGTGAGGTAAACCGCAAAGGTGAAAAGATGAACCTGTTCGGTCGCCTCGGCATCACTCATCCCCGCCCCCGAAGGGCCATCCATCAGGTGCAGGTAATTGACCATGAAAATGGCCAACACCGCCTTCATCCCATAGAAGGAAAAGCGCTCCGCCGCCTCATTGCCGATGATGTGCGGCACACCCGGCGGCATGCCCTCGAGCTCGGCGGGAGAGGTTCGGTAAATGGTCTTGGCCATGGATATGGCAGCTAGTCTTCACATCACGGGGCCCACGGCAAGCACGCGAGGGAGTGGCCGCCTCTGGGCAACGGCCATGCTGCCACTCCACCCTCTTTCATAACTGGAGCATCCCGTTCCAGTCCGTCCGGCGAGCGTCCCGCTCGCCGACCTCCATGCCAACTTCCCTCAGAAAATCAATCCGATCAGCCACCACAGGAGGGCTCCCATCAGGGCCAGCACCGCCAGGGCCAGCAGCGAAAGCACGATGACTCCTGTCCAACCTTTTCTGCCGGCGGAGGAATCGCCGTCCAGATGGGCCCGCAGCAGCTTGTCGTTGCGCAGGTTGGATTTGAACCAGAAGGAAAAGAGGTCACCGAGGACGGGAATGATCCCGACCAGGGCATTGAGCGCCCAGTTGCCAATCATGCGCACAAACACGCTGTTGGGCACCTTTTCCTTTGCCGCCACCCCCAAGAGGGTGAGGCCGACGAGCGTGGCCAACAGATCCCCCGCACCCGGGACCAGTCCGATGATGGGGTCCAACCCGATGCGCTTGTCCGTGCCGGGAATCTTGAGGCAGTTGTCCAGCAGCCAGGAGAGGTTCCTAGAGAGGGCCTTGCTGTTGCGATGGTCGTTTGGGGCGTTCATGTCGTTCAGAAGCCGTCCACAGCTTTCCAGAATTGTTCCGTCTGTCGGGCATCGGGGCAGACTTCGAGAAGAATCGCCTTCCCTGCGGCGGCCGCGATCTCATCGAGGTCATCGATGCAGCGCACGAGCTGATGCTGCATGCCCCAGAGCTTGGCGATGCCACCCAGATCCGCCTGCTGTGCGTTGGCCATCCACTCCCGGGCGCGCGGACTCATGGCCTGCAGACGAGCCAAACGGTCAAAGATGCGGCCACCCCGGTTGTTGATGACCGCCAGCACGCGACCCTCCCTGGCGACCTGCTCGAGCACAAAACCGCTCGCCACGTCGTAGAGGGCGGTGAGATCGCCGACGATGGCCCAGCTCTCGCTCTCGTCAGCCGACCAGCCCAGCCAGGTGCTCACTTGGCCATCGATGCCGTTGACTCCGCGATTGGCGCGCACCTCGGGCACCGGCCGCTCCCATTGCGCGAATTCGTTCCACTCCCGGATGGGCAGGCTGTTGCCGAGAAAGACCCCGTTGCCGATGGCGGCCTGGATTGAAAGCGCGCGCACCAGACCCGGTTCGCTGTCCGGATAGGCCTCGAGCAGTTCCTCAATGCGCGAGTCGTGGCGTGCGCAATCCACCAGGTGATCCAAGGCATCATCGCCGGGATCAATCTCACCCAAGGCCGCAATGATGCGGTGCACCGGACCCCGAGTGACTTCGCTCGAACGCGCCAAGCCGGGCAAGCCGGTGCGACAAATGGACCAGACCTCCACGCCCTGAAGGGCCTCATGCTCGTCGAGATCGCGCCAAGAGCGATTGCTGGGCACATCCCCGAGACGCAGCAACTTGCCGGGCGGCTTCTTGCGCAGGACGCGAGTCGCATCCTGAATGGCAAGTTCCTGCAAAGCCTCGCGCAGGCCGCTGGTCGATTCCGCAATCAGGGGCACGCCGAGCTCGAGGCAGAAGTGGAAAACGTTTTCGCGCTCCTCGGGCTCCAAGCCTCCCACCATCACCACCAGTCCGCGGTAGCGATCCTCACGCAACCAGCGCGCGAGTTCGGCGACGCCCGGCTTGGGGCGCGTGGGTTCAAAATCCCCGACCTCGACATCCGAAAAGTCCTCCTCTCCAAAGTCGGTGGCTTCTTCGAGTTCGATGTTGAGATGCAAGGGTCCCAAGCCATCCCAGCTTTCGAGCTGCGTCTGGGCGTGTGAGCCAAAGATGTCGGGTTGAACCAGGGTTTGTGGCGCACCCGTGCCACGAAACACCTCGGGACGATCGGCCGTCAGTGCGACCAAGGGCCGGCCCTGATAATGCGCTTCAATGACGGCCGGCAACAGCTCGGCCACCGCCGTGCCACTGGTGGTCACCACCGCGCAGGGCTCACCGCTCTGCATGCAGCGGCCCAAGGCAAAGAAGCCCGCGCTGCGTTCCTCGAAATGATTCCAGACCCGCACCTTGCCCGCCGCTTCCGCACGGGCAATGGCTTCCAACAAGAGAGCGTTGCGCGCCCCACTGCAGACGACGAACTCGTGGATTCCCGCAGCCAGACATTGCTGGATGCTGTTGAGTGCCTGCTGCCAACCGTTCATTGCGTGTGGATTGTCATGCGCTCACTGCGAGCTTGAGCGCGTGGCGGGTGCGATCGGTAATTTCATCCCATTTGCCGGCGGCTACCAAGGCCTTATCCACCATCCAGGAGCCACCGATGGCCGCCACCACCGGCAGCTTGAGATAGTCCTGCAGATTAGCGGTGCTGATGCCGCCGGTGGGGGTGAACTTCACTCCGGTGTGGGCATAGGGACCGGCCAGGCTCTTGAGCATCTTGACCCCTCCAGCCGCCTCGGCGGGGAAGAATTTGAGCAGCTTGCAATCGAGACTGAGCGCCTGCTCGATTTCGCTGGGTGTCATCACGCCGGGAGAAAATTCAAGGCCGACCTCCTTGGCAGCGGCGATGGTTGCGGGGTTGAGGCCGGGAGCGAGACCGAAAACCGCACCCGCATCGCGGGCCAGCTTGGCTTGGTCGCCATTTAGCACGGTGCCGGCTCCCAGAAGCACTTCCGGAAAGGACTTGGAGATGCGACGGATCGACTCCTCGGCCGCTTCGGTGCGAAAGGTGATCTCCATGATGTCGAGGCCGCCTTTAAGCAGAGCATCAGCCAAGGGTTCGGCATCATTGGCGCAATCCAGCACCACGACGGGTACGATGCGTTTGGCCAGAATGCGCTCAATCATTGAGCTCATGCTGCGCATGGCGTCGAGGGTCGGGAAGCCAAAAGTCTGGGATGCGGCTGTAGCGGCGGTCTCCCTGTAGCGGCGCTCTATGAGCGTCGACCCTGCAGAAGCCGACGGTCATAGACCGCCGCTACAGGGGCTTAGGGAATGACGAGCGTCACTTGGCCTGTGTGATGGACGCACATAGCCCGCCGCTACCGTCCGGCTTCGCCGGAAACCAAGAACTATGAACTGACCCGCAAAGCGGGGCCTAGCAAAGCCGGTCCCGGAAATCCTCGTAGCCGAACTCACGCACCACCTCCAAGCGCCCGTCCTCATGCTGCAG
>JAWVYP010000195.1:0-5186 GCA_033722655.1 Akkermansiaceae bacterium
ATCTGAGTTGATGCGCAAGGTCTCAACCATTCCATCAGCTCTCAAGATCACCACCTTTTTGCCGTAGTGCTCTTTGGACAATTCGTAATCAAATTCGCGCTTACCTGGAATCATCGGGGTGATGAGCAAGGGGCCCTCATCTGGAATCTTCAACGCATCCTCCCACAGGACGTAGGCGAATCCGCACTCCCCTTTTGCGATGGCCTCACCAGCCCCAAGCTGACCATCAGGCCTTCGACTCCCCCTCACCTTGGCATAGAAGATTTCCTCCGATTCAATGAAATCCACAGCAAAAAACTGCCTGAAAAAATCGTTGGAGGATTCCGTGCCAAGCTCGGATGCATAGGCATGATTTTTACCGGCAAACTCAGCGGCTGTTTTCTCGTTGGGATAGGAGCCATAATCAGCCTGAAAATCAATTAAGAGGATGTTCATCTGTCTGACATGATTAAGCGCATCAAGCAATTGAGTATGCCTAGACGATCTAACAACCTTCGGCAGAGCCAACACAATGACTGCCACCACAACCAAAAGCGCCGCAAGCGTGCATGACGGCCAATGCCGCCTGAAAAAGCTCTGCTTGGGCACCGTTCCAATCATGATTCTCCAGGCCTCACTTCTTCTTTTTATTCTCCCCCACCTCATTGGCCAAAGCCAGCACCGCCTGATGCGTCTGGGTCACCACCTGCGCCATGCGCTTGTAATCCAGCGTGTCCCAGGTGTCGGTGGTCATGTGGTAATTCGGGTTTCGATAGAATGAAGTGTCCGTAATCATCACGGCGTCGTAATCGAACTCCCAGTAGTTGCGATGGTCCGACAGGTGCACCCCATCAACACTTCGCGGGATGCAGGTGGAAACGACCTTCAAGGGCGCCGCCCCCTTCATGGCCGCTTTGCAGGTGGAGATGAGCTTTCGATCCCCAAAACCACCGACCACCGCGATGAAATTGCCTTCGGATGGATACATGGCCTTGAGCAACTTGCTCGGATATTTCTGACTCTTGGGCTCATCGGTGAAGTAGCCGATCATCTCGAGAACCAACACCCCCTTCACCTCGACCCCTTCCTTGCTCAACAACTCGGCGTGGCGATAACTGCCCATGTCTTCACCACCGAAGAAAGGCGGCTCCTCGGTGCTGTAGGCCACCAATTCGATGCAGACCTTGTCAGGGCGCTCCTTCTGCAAAAGACGTGCGAGCCCAAACAGACCGGCCACCCCACTGGCGTTGTCGTCGGCCCCGGGATTGATGCCATCGTCATGCGCCATGCAACTGTCATAGTGGGCTCCGATCACAATGCGGGGCTTGGACCGATCGCCATAAAAGCCGCGAACGTTGTATTCTTTGCCAGGCCACAGGGGAATGGGGTAAGCCTGCTCCTCGACTTCAGCACCCGCCGCGGCAAATTTCTTGCGGATGTAGGCGCGGCACTTGGCCATGTTTTCAGGTTTGTCGAAGAAACGGCCACCGAAGTCCTCGGTGAGGGCACGGACTTCTTCACGCAGCTTGGCGGGATCGGCACGGAGTTTGACGTCCACCTCCATGGTGCCACCCGGCTGGATAATGCAGCAGCCGATGATGCCAAGGACAACGACCACGGCCAAGGGAGTGCGAATGATGCGGAACCAGGTGCTGCGATGCCATTTGGGCTTCTTGGCGGGTCCCGTTGCTGATTCGGCCACCGGCTCTTTCTCCGTGTCCATCTTGGGGTTCTCTGGATCCATAGTTGCAGAGAATAGCAATTCATGGACTTCGAGCCTAGACGAATTGACGCCGTGATGACGTGGGAGGAGAGAAGGAAACGGTAAAGTATGTCAGCCCCCGTCTAGGATTGATGCTTCTCCGAAGCATCCCCGAGGAATGCGGCCCCCACCGGGACCGATCATGAGAATATATCGGCTCACTTCGTTCTCCGATCCTACGGTCGGTCGAACTGCGTTCGAGTCCTGCCCTGAATGGCCAGTGACTATTTAAAGAGAAAGCCGCGGTCCTTTTTGGACTGCGGCTTTCATTGGTACCCCGTCTAGGACTCGAACCTAGGACCAATTGATTAAGAGTCAACTGCTCTACCAACTGAGCTAACGAGGCGTTGGTCATGCTGCCCGGAGGCAACGGGACGGGAAATTGGCGCATTGCTGGATCGAAATCAACCGAATTTTCAACAGGCTCCTGTAGCGGCGCTCGATGAGTGCCGACTTTGGACTTTCGCTTTCGAAGCGGATGCGCAGCATCCCCCCCGTGTCCCTGCTCAAGGAATCCAAGCTCAGCCTGAGGCTGGCCATCCCGCTGATGATCGGCCAACTCGGCCAGATGCTGCTGGGCGTGGTGGATACCCTGATGGTGGGCCGACTCGGGGTCACCGAGCTCGCCGCGCTGACTTTTGCCAACTCGCTCTTCTACATCCCGCTGGTCTTCGGCATCGGCGTGATGACGGCCGTCTCAGTGACGACCTCCAATGCCCAAGGCGCGGGTGACCGCCAGGCCGCTCGCGATAGCTGCCGCCACGGGCTCTACGTCGGCCTCGCCCTCGGCGTGATCCTCTTTGCCATCGGCTGGATCCTCTCGCGCAAGCTCCACTGGTTTGGCCAGCCCGAGCACGTGCAGGAGGCCACCGGCACCTTCTACCTCATCCTCATCGCCTCGGCCATTCCCGCGCTGGGCTCGACCGCCCTCAAGAACCACGCCGACGCCCTCGACCGGCCCTGGATCCCTTTCTCCATCTTCTTCGGCGGTGTGCTCATCAACATCTTCCTCAACTGGGTGATGATTTTCGGCAATCTCGGCTGCCCGGCCCTGGGCTTCGAAGGCGCGGCCTGGGGCACTCTGATTGCGCGCGTCGGCATGCTGCTGGGCGTGTGGTTGTGGCTGAGTTTCTCCAAGGACCTGCGCGAGTGGGTCCCCCATCACTGGCTGCGCAAACCCGACTTCGTGCGCATCCGCCATCTGCTCGCCATCGGCATTCCCGCCAGCCTGCAGATCCTCACCGAGGTCTCCGCCTTCTCGGTGGCGGGCCTCTTGATGGGCCACATCAGCGCGGATGCCATGGCCGCGCACCAGATCACCATCAGTCTCACCGGCGTGGCCTTCATGATTCCCCTCGGTTTCTCGATGGCGCTGTCAGTGCGCGTCGGCCAGGTCAACGGCTCGGGCGACCGAGCGCGCCTGCGCCAAGTGGCGTTCTCGGGCTGGATGTGTCTGAGCGTGATCGCCGTGATCAATGCCAGCTGCTTCCTCACCCTCGGCCGGGAAATGGCCTCCTGGTTCACCGATGCCTCGCGGCTGATCCAGCTGAGTGCGGCCCTGCTCGCCATCTGCGGCGTGTTCCAAATCTTTGACGCCCTGCAGGTCGGCTCCGCGTCCATGCTGCGTGGTCTGCACGACACCCGCATCCCCGCCGTGATTGGGGCCATCGCCTACTGGGTGGTCGGCATCCCCTTTGGCGCCTGGCTGGCCTTCGAGCAGGGCATGGGCGCGCGCGGGGTGTGGTGGGGTCTGGCGGCCGGTCTGTTCATCGCCTGCAGCTGCATGGGCGTAAGGATGTGGCGGATGGTGAAGTCCTCTCGCGCCGCAATGCCCCAACCGCGAGGGTAGGGACGGACCTCCGTGGCCGTCCGTATGTCTGAGGGCAGGACATCAATGGGGTGAGCTCAGCAATCCCACATCCAGATCAAACCAGCTCCTGGACAACGGTCCGCTCGGAGGATCGGTCCCTACCCTCTTCTCTTGCCTCATCGACCCTTCATGCTTCAATCAGCCCATGAAACTCGAAGACCGCGCCTTTCTCGACGAACTGCTCAACACCCCCAGCCCCACCGGCTTCGAGATGCCAGGCCAGAAGGTCTGGGCCAAGTGGATCAAAAAGCACGCCAAGGAGGTCGAATGTGATGCCTACGGCTCGACCTGGGCCCGCCTGCCCGGCAAGAGCGACAAGGTCGTGATGCTCGCCGCCCACGCCGATGAGATCGGCTACATGGTGAAGCACATCGACGACAAGGGCTTCATCCGCCTCGACCGCGTCGGCGGTTCCGATGCCGCCACCGGTCTCGGCCGACGCATCCACATTCACGGCTCCAAGGGGGCGGTCCCCGGCGTCATTGGCAACACCGCCATCCACCTGCGCCGCGACAGCTTGGGCAGCGAGAAGGCCCCTGCCATCCACGAGCTCTGGGTCGATGTCGGCGCGTCCAAGCCCGAGGAAGTCGCCAAGCTGGGCATCCGCGTCGGCCACCCGGCGGTGTATCAGGAGGGCCCGATGGATCTCGCCAACGGTCGTCTGGTGTCGCGTGCCTTGGACAATCGCATCGGCAGCTACATCATCGCCCAGGTGATGAAGCGGGTCGCCAAAGCCAAGACCCAGCCCACCTTCACCCTGGTCTGCCTCAACACCATCCAGGAGGAAATCGGCGGCAACGGTGCGATGATGGCCACCTACCACCTGCAGCCGGATGTCTGCCTCTGCCTCGATGTCACCCACGCCACCGACACCCCCGGCCTCGATCACGCCAAACACGGCAAGGTCACCCTGGGTGGAGGCCCCTCCATCACCCACGGCTCCTCCAACCACCCCTTGGTCGTCGAGCGCCTCGAAAAGAGCGCCAAAGCCGCCAAGGTTCCGCTGCAACACGAGGCCAGCAGCCGCTTCACCGGCACCGACACCGACAAGATCTTCAACATCCGCGCCGGCGTTCCCAGCGGCTTGGTTTCCCTGCCGCTACGCTGCATGCACTCGGTGGTCGAGACGGCCCATGTGGATGACATTGAGAACACCATCAAGCTGATGACCAAGTTCGTGCTCGGCTTGAACGCGAAGGATGAGTTCCGTCAAAGCCTCTGATTCAGTAAGCCGCCATGACTGAACAAGAAGAAACCAGCAGCTCAGACCACACTTTGCCTCTGATCATTGGTGGAGTGGTCCTCGCATTTGGCATCTATGTGTTGAGCATCGGACCCGTCGCGATGATGGCCTCTCGACACGATTGGCCAGAAAAGCCCTTAGTGATCTTTTACGCTCCAGTACTCTGGCTGTATAAGCACACTCCACTGGACGACCCTCTCGATAACTACATCGATTGGTGGCTGAGTTTCAGTTAGAAACTGTAGCGGCGGGGATAGACCCGACGCGGCTGCCAGGTAGCACGGACTATTACGCCCGGAACGGCCCGGTATAACCCCGCAAAAAACCCACCA
>JAWVYP010000196.1:0-5183 GCA_033722655.1 Akkermansiaceae bacterium
CGTTCACCAGCCCCATCCGCAGGACGCAAAAACAGCAGAAGCCCAGCCTGCAGAAGCAAGGAATTCAGTGGCTATCGCCATAAGTCTTTCCAAACCACCCTCCGGGCTTGTCCTGGATTTCCCTGAGCCGCGTTGTCGCGGTAAAGTAGTGTTCCAACACAGCCTTACCGCTCCGCCTTGCTCAATGAAAATCCAGAACGGCGTCGCCACCGTCTTGAATTCGTCAACAGGACCCGGATCTCAAGCCCGACATCGTCAGCATTCTGATCGGCATCAACGACATCTGGCACACCTTCGCCTTCGGCACCAACTATCAGGGAACCATTGCCGACTACGAGGAAGGCTACCGCAAACTGATCGCGGACACACTGGCGGCCAAGCCCGACACCC
The DNA here is from genome assembly GCA_033722655.1 of Akkermansiaceae bacterium. GTDB lineage: Bacteria > Verrucomicrobiota > Verrucomicrobiia > Verrucomicrobiales > Akkermansiaceae > Luteolibacter. The sequence continues at coordinate 391 of JAWVYP010000196.1, forward strand.
GCATCGTCATCTGCGAACCCTTCACCACCCGCGACGAAAAATTCAAGAGCAAGGTGGACGGCAAGACCCCGGCCGACTTTGCGGTCGTCGCCAAGAAGATCGCCGACGATCTAAAGCTGACCTTCGTGCCCTTCCAGTCTGAGATCGATAAGGCCTGCAAGGCAGCACCCGCCAACTTCTGGCTGTGGGACGGCATCCACCCCAGCCAACCCGGTCACGCCCTCATGGCGCAGGTGTGGCGGAGGCACGTGGGGATTTAACCCGCTACCCGTTTCACATAAGCCTTCGCCGCCTCACGCGTCGCAGAGGCAACATCGGCCTCGGGCTGAGCAAAGGGCGGCACGAACCACGGAAAGGAACCGAGGAGATCGGTTACCACGGCGACTTCGCCATCACAGCTTTGCTCGCCACAACCGATGCCGATGGTCGGCACCGACAGTTCGGCGGAAATCGCATCGGCCGTCTCCTTGATGATGGATTCAAAGACGATGGCACACACTCCGGCCTCAATCAGCGCGGCCGCACCCTCACGAATGTGATCCACCTGCTCGGGCGTCTTGCCCTTCTTTTTGTAGCCACCCTCCTCGATTACTCGTTGCGGCAGCATGCCCAAGTGACCGACCACGGGAATGCCGGCATCCACAATCGCCTTCACCTTCTCAGCCTGGCGCACGCCCCCTTCAAGCTTCACCGCTTCGGCACCGGCCGCGACGAGGGCCTGGGCCGACTTCAGCGCTTCACCGGGGGAATCGTATGTGTGGATGGGCAGGTCGCCCAAAATCAGCGCCTTGGGTTTGGCGCGAGCCACCGCCGCGATGTGATGCACCATGTGGCCCATGGTGACGTGGGTGGTGTCCTCAAAGCCCAACACGACCATGCCCAATGAATCGCCAACCAGTAGCACATCGACGCCGGCCTCATCGAGCAGGCGTGCGGTCGGATAGTCGTAGGCTGTGAGCGCGGCAATGCGCCTGCCGCCTTTGCGCTGGCGAATGGCTTCGGCTTTTTGAGTGGCGGTCACGTGCCAGCGATTGTGAACCCTCTGCGGATCCGGGCAAGGCTTGAGCTATTAGTCTTTAATTTTGTCGATCACCACCTTGGCATCGTTTTCCTGCACCGGCCCGGGAGTGCTGCGGCCATCGGCGATTTGCTTTTCGAGCAAGGCCCGCAATTGCTTCACCGTATCGGGAAACTCGGCCTGCACGTTGTGCTGCTCCCCGAGGTCCTTTTTCATGTGGTAGAGCTGGACCATGGGCGCACCTTTCTTTTTCGCCTGAGCCGAGGTGGGCTTGCCCCAACCGCCGGAGCCGGGACCGCAGAGCAGTTTCCAATGCCCTTGGCGAATGGCGAACATGCCCGAGATGGAGGCGCTGATGACATCCTTGCGGGCGTGCTCGTCGGACTTGCCCAGTAGGGTCGGCAAAAAGGAAATCGAGTCCACGCCCTCGCTCTCCGGGTAGGTCGCATCCAACACATCCGCCATGGTGGCGTAGATGTCATTGAGGCAAATCAGATCCGGGTTGGTGGTACCGGCCTTCACCTTGCCCGGCCAGCGCACGATGAAGGGAACGCGGTGACCGCCATCCCAGAAGTCGGACTTCATGCCGCGCAGTTGGCCGCTGGGTTGATGACCCGCCTCGAGCAACTGCTTAAGGCCCGAAGTATTCGGTGAAGTCCCGTTGTCACAGGAGAAGATGACGATGGTGTTGTCCGCAAATCCGTTGTCCTCGAGCGCCTTGATCACCTGACCACAACTGTCGTCGGTCTGCATCACGAAATCGGCATGCTCGTTGATGCCGCTCTTGCCCTTCCACTTTTGATTGGGAACCACCGGTGAGTGCGGGGAATTCCATGGCACATACAAAAAGAAGGGCTCTTCCTTTCCCTTGCGCGAGGCAATGTATTCCACCGCCTTGGCGGTGAGGTCGGGGAGCATGTCGACGTGTTCGATGTGGCGGGTGATCTCATCGTTATCGATCCACAGGTTCATCTGGCGCGCATGATGGAAGCCGTGGAACTGGTCAAAGCCGCCGAAGTCCATGGGGCCATGGGTCACCTTGGCCCCCACCGGCACCTTGTTCGATGAGTTCTTCTTGCCGTCAAAGAGCATGCCCAGATGCCACTTGCCGACAATGCAGGTGTGGTAGCCCTGCTCCCTGAGCAGTTGGGGCAGGGTCAGGCGCCCGGCGGCGATCAGAGACTTGCCTCCGGTCACCACCCCTTTCTGGAGTCGGGTGCGCCAGGGGTAGCGACCGGTGAGCAGCCCGTAGCGGGTCGGCGTGCACACCGAGGAGGCCGAGTGGGCGTCGGTGAAGATCATGCCTTCCTTGGCCAACTGGTCGAGTTGCGGAGTGACGATCTTGCCCTCCGGGTTGAGGCACCCCAACTCGCCGTAGCCCAAATCGTCTGCCAGCAGGATGACGATGTTTGGCTTCTCGGCAGCAGTCGCAAGCGATGCAAGCAAGGTCAGGGCACACACCCGAAGGCAAAGAAAATGAATCATCAAGTCTTGGATACTGTCCCGCCGCAGGGATTTTTGCCAAGTCCTGGGGCTGATTTTTCACGGGGCCTGCAGAAGTTTTTACAATATGACCATTTAGCTAATTTTTGGATTAGCCTGATACCCAATGAGTAATTACTCTCGCATCAATCCCCACTGCAAGTATTTGACGCAAGCGACTGGTTGCCAATCATGTTCGGAAACCCTAAATTACCCATCCTCCCCCATGTTGCGAAAACCCCTCACTTTGTTTGCGCTGGCACTCGCTGCTGTCTGCACAGCATCCGCCGAAGAAGTCGAAATCATCGGCACTCTCCAAGTTCGAATTGCTTGTGCCGATACCCACCATGAGCAAATTGTGATGGTGCGGGTACCGGGCAAGGACAAGTTCAGCCACACCTCGCATGCCTTGGCGATTGATGGCGAAAATAAGAATCAACTGCGCATCGGACAGCAGATCATTGTCAAGGGCAAGAAGCAGAAGGCGGTCACCAAAAAAATGACCAAAGGCCAGGTTCGCAAGGCCGTCTACGAACACGCCCAGAAGGGCAAGGGGTTGCCCGTCAATTGCGAGAACATCGGTGAGATCATCTCCAAAATCCAAATCAACAAGCCTGAGGGTGCGGCAGCAGGCGCCCACGACCACGGCGAGTTGCAACTCAAGCCGATGGATGATGACCACGAAATGGTGGACGTCCACATCATGGAGCACATCGAGGTGACCCATATCGAAGCCAAGAACAGAGAACCTCGCACGGAAATCCATCATGCAACGCCTCATTCTCACCATCCTGGCAGGCCTCTTTGCCCTCTCCTCCTCAGGCTTCTCGCAATACGGAAGTCAAGGTCAGCATTATCTGTATTCGGGTGATCGGCGCATCGCCGTCATCATGCTGGCCTGGCAGGACACGCCCTGCCCCACCAACCGTCAGACTGTCGTCGATCGGGTCTGGAACAACAGCCAATCGACTCGCAAATACTTCCTTGCCATGTCTCGGGGCCTTCTCGACTGCGTTCCACCCGCGGACGCAGTCAACGGCGTGGTTCCGGCATCCACATCCGCTGTGTACGGCCCCTACACGCTCAGCATCGCCGATGGCTATGAAGCAGACGTCACTTACAACACCCTCGTTGAGAACGGGCTCACCGAGGAGGGCTCTCGTTACATGGACGGCGCCCATCCCATCGCGCGCCAATTGGCAGCCGAGAGGGATGGATTCGATGCTCAGAATTACGACTACATCATCTACATCACGCCCAAGGGGCCATCCACTGGGAGCACTGGCGGATATGCTGGCGTTCAGGACTTCTATCAGCACATTTACGTCGCCAATCAGAACTACATCAACCACGAGATGGGCCACAGTCTGGGACTGGCTCACTCCAACACGAGCATCGATGTTGACGGCTATGGCTCACAGGACTGCGTCATGGGCAACGCGAACAATCCGCATTTGGATGCAGTACACACCTATAACCTGGGCTGGTATCCCGACGACGTGTTCAGCGTCCAATCCTACGGGCAATACACCATTGAGAACCTCGCCCAACCAGGCACCGACAACGTCAAGGTCGTGCGTTTTGATCGCTCGGCCCACAACGCCATCACCCGCCCGAATTACGACCTGTGGGTCAGCTACCGGGTCAAAGGCGTCGGTCACGACTCCAGCTTGAACAACCACTGGGACCGCAAGGTCAACATCCACTACTGCTTGACCGCATCGGATCGCCCCAGCGACCCGGTCGCGAACAGCAATTATTACAATTGGTGGGGTTGGGTATACTACTACACCAACAACAACGTGGCGCAATTGCTGCCGGGAGGCAACTACACCGATCCGGATGGTGGTCTGTGCAAGGTGCGCTTTCTGCGCGAGGACAATCCGGGCAACCAGTCCGCAGTCATTCAGTTGATCGACCCCAATGGCAACCAGCCGCCAAGTATTCCTTCAGGACAGAATATAAGTGTTTCCACCGCTTCTCCGTCTTTTACCATCACAGCCAGTGATCCGGAAAACAATCCCCTCACCTACAGCATCGTAGAACAGCCTTCCGGCGGCACCCTTACTGTTTCGGGCGACACCTTCACCTTTAGCGGCACTGCCGGCACGTACACTTTCAAGGCCAGAGTGAATGACGGTCAGTATGACAGTTCTGACCAGGTAATTACCTTCCATTCCAATACAGCGCCAACGGTCACCGCCAGCTCTACTCAGACCACCGTAACATTATCCGAAGGCACCTACCCCTGGACACCGGCGGACATCACTACCACTGTCTGGTACGATCCCGC
>JAWVYP010000197.1:0-5162 GCA_033722655.1 Akkermansiaceae bacterium
CAGCCCGCTCTCACCACCCGGGGACATGCAATTCTTTCGCGCAGCGAAAGTTGCGTGTCCCCACCTCAGTCTCTGCGGTCACGCCAGCTAAGTTGCCCTAGCCCACAATATCTTGTGGTGGCTTACCGGCCTACAGAACTGCGTAACCGTGCATTGCGGAGCGTCATCTCGTTCGGGCTTTTCCTGATTCTCTCGTCTCGCTGCGCTCGACGATCCGGGGTCGCCCCGCGTTTGCGGGGCGATAGTTTCCGGCGGTCATAGACTGATCTCGTTCCACTCGATCCACGAGGGATGCGGCCTCTTCCAAGGCCGGCAAGAAGGATTTTCCAACTCGCCCTGCTCGTTGGACCTTCGGTCGTTGCCGCTACATCGCACAGGCTGCGATCGGAGACTCAGGTGTTTGCTCGCTACTCAATGACGATCACCGCCGTCGGCGTCTGCTTGGGGTCCAAGCGCTTTTCCAAGGCCGCGCGCATGACCTCGGCACTGCGCTTGGCCTCGACGGTGGTCGATTTGCGGTCGTTGACTTTGACCAAGATGGGCTGGTCTAGATCCAACAAGGCGTCGTGGAGCAGGATGCGCGTGCCCATGGGGACGTCGCCTTGGAGGGTGATGGTTTGACCTTCAATTTCAGCCTCAATGCGCTGGCCCTTCTCGGCTTTGCCCTCGGGCAGTTCGAGCCAGTAGAAGCGGTCGTGGGTGACGTCGTCCTGATACCACACCAACTTCTTCGGCCAGGTCTGGCGGGTGAAGTCGGCCATCCAGGGCACGGATTCGGCGTCCTTGAGGTTCATCCAATGCGGCAGGCCTTTGTAGAGGCGGGTCATGTTGACGTAGCCGCCGGGGTCGGCCTCGGCCATTTCCTTGATTTCCTTCATGCGCTGGGCGCAGACCTCATTGCGTTTGTGGGCGCGGTCCTCGCTGCCGCAGAAAATGCCGAAGGGCAGGTTGCGCAGACCCAGCATCTTGGCCTCGTTGGGATGGCCGGCCATCATCGAGGCGGCGGCAAAGCGGTCGGCCATGCGTGGGGCGAGCTGCCACACGCCATCGCCACCTGCGCTGTAGCCCATGAGGTAGACCTTATTGGGATCGACGCCGCGTAGCGCGATCATGTTTTCGATCAGCCGATTGAAGAGAGGATCGATGTGGGCTTGGTGCCACAGGTTCCAGGTGTTGGTCGGGGCGCGCGGGGCGACGTAGATGCCCTCCTTGGGTTGATAGAGTTTGATCTGATTTCTCCATTGTTGGTCATTCACGCGGGGCGGAGCGCCTCCTCCTCCGTGCATGGAGATCCACAGACTGCGCTCTCCTTCGGGGGCGTCGCCGAAGGTTTTTTCGAGCCATTTCATCTCGTGCTCACCGATGGTGATGGACTTGGCCTCGAGCTCCTTGGCGCGTTGCTCTCGCTGCTCGGCGAGCAGCTCTTGGTAGATCTTCAAGCCTGCCTCAACGGCCTCTTTTTGGGTGAGTCCCTTGACCGCGCCTTTCACGGCAATCGGCTTGAGTTCGTCGAGTCGGAGGTCGAGCGTCGAGGTGCCGGCAGGGAACTGAAGCATCTCGCTCTGGAACGTTTTGCCATCCACTTCGAACACCAGCCGATAGGCGATTCCCGGCAGAATGGGGACTTGCGGCATGTCGTTGAGGTCGGTGGTGCCGGCCTTGGTGGTGAATTCCGGGGGCACGCCATCGCCACCCAGCAGGTAGCCCTTCACCGCAATGCGCGAACCCCGATCGGCGTTGGCAAACAGGCGGATGCCGACTTGATCGACGCGTTCGGTTTCAGCGGCATAGCGGGCGGTGACATTGACCGCGCCGACTTGCTGGCTCAGCCGATTCCAGGGCAGGGGAAAGTGCGTGCCCTTGGGCTCCCATGAAGTGGCGTAGATGGCATGCAGCGGACGGTCGGCCTGGGCCTCGGCGGCCTTTTGGGTGAACCAAGCACGGTCGAGGCCCTTGGCGTCGTATTCGTCGGCCCCGGTGAAGCGCCAGGCTTCACCGTCGTGGATTTCAACCCAAGTGTGGTTGCCGCGCTTGTCCGGCCACATGGGAATGCCGGCCGCCCGGGCGGGGATGCCGACGGCGCGACAGGCATTGACCAGTATGATGGAGAGTCCGCTGCAGCTGGCCCTGCCCTGCTCAATGGATTCCTGCGGGCTCTGGTTGGCCCGTTTGCGGCCCGTATCGTAGTGGACGCCGATCTTGTCGAAGAAATGCTGGTTGAGGAGTTGGGCGGCCTCTTCCGCGGTCTTGGCATCCTTGACGATGGGGGTGGCCAGTTTGAGAAATTCAGCGCGCCAGGGGTGACGGGGTTCGTCGAGCACGGCGTAAGGGAGGACATCGTTGAAAAACAGGGCCTCTGGAACCTTGGCGGCCCATGGAAATTGTTCGCGGGCCTGCATCGCCAAATCCAGGTTTTCACTCAGAAATTCAGCATTCAAGCGCTTGAGGTCTGAGGCTGGCATGTGCTCCAGCAGGTGACTCGCAGCACGCTTGCCAAAATCGCCATGGCGGGTTTGTGCATGCTGCACAAAGGGGGCAATCGACTCGGGGAGTTCCTCCAGAGCGGCCGCGGAGAAGGTGCCGAGGCCCACCAAAAGGACAGGCAGGATAGGCTTCATGGGGGCCAAGATACCCATTTGAGGCTCAATGAATAGCGGGGATTTCGCTTGCGGGGCCGGGTGGGCTTGTTTGGACTTGGGTCGTGGGCAGGATATCCATCCTCAAATGCCTCTTGGCAGCAAGCCTCGTCGTGCTGACGACGGGAGCCTCGCCGCGTGCGGCCATCAAGATCAACCTCGCCGACGGCTTCGACTTTCCCGTGGGCAAGCCCAATGCCGATGGCTACTACAAGGCGCGGGGCCTACGGCTGCGCGTGCCACGCCACTTCGGCGAAGACTGGAATGGTCGAGCCGGCGGCAATTCCGACTACGGCGACCCGGTTTACGCGGTGGCCGACGGCATCGTCACCGTGGCCCACGATTTCCGCCGCGGCTGGGGCAATGTGGTGCTGACCCGACACGCCTACCGCGATCCGAAGAGCGGCCAGGTCAAGTACGTCGACACGCTCAATGGCCACCTTGCCAAGATGCTCGTCAAGCAGGGCGACAAGATCAAACGCGGCCAGCAGATCGGCACCATCGGCAGCAACCGGGGCATGTATCCGGCCCACCTCCACTTTGAGATGCGCCACAACATCAGCATCGGCATGCACCGCAACAGCGTGGCCTCCACCCTCGAGCATTGGATCGTGCCCACCGACTTCATCAACAGTCATCGCCGTCTCAACCGCGAATGGCGGCCCGTGGTGGTGCCCACTGGCACCTACAAGGAGTATGACGGAGTGGAGGGCTTGTAGGCCCAAGGCACCTGTCTTCCGTCCTCAGCCACCGGGACGAATAAACTGGTCAATGCCGGGGGTGGGGAGTGAATAGAGTCAGCAAGATGTCCGAGGAAGAAACCAAGCCGACCGAAGATGCGTTTGCCGAAGAGGCGGAGACTGAGGTCGAGGGTCTCGACGAGCAGCAGCCCATGGCTCCCGGCCTGCGCCAGGATCTGGCGACCCTAATGAAGGTCCGGCTCAACACTTTCGTGCTGGTGACCGCCGTATTCGGCTACCTGCTGGCTTCGATGCGCGGCTCCATGGACTGGATGAATCTGGTTCACACCATGTTCGGCGTGGCCGCCACGGCCTTTGGCTCGGCCGCCTTCAATCAACTCATGGAGATCGATCTGGATGCGCGCATGAAGCGGACCATGGACCGCCCGCTGCCTGCCAGACGCATGGATCCTCTCCTCGCCTTTGCGGTCGGCTGGATTCTCTCGGCCATCGGCATCATCCACTTGGCAGTGATGATCGGAAACCTGGCGGCCTATCTGACGGCTGCCACCATCGCCATCTACGTCTTCGTTTATACGCCTTTGAAACGGGTCAGTTCGGTGAACACTCTGGTGGGTGCCATTCCCGGTGCGGTGCCGCCCGTCATCGGTTGGGTCGCGGCTGGTGGAGCGCTGGGTTGGGAAGCCGCCTTCCTGTTCACGCTGCTCTTCTTCTGGCAGCTGCCGCATTTCATTGCCATCAACTGGCTTTGCCGAGAGGAGTACGAATCGGTCGGTTACAAGATGTGGTCCAATGGAGATGTCAGTGGTCGCAAGAGCGGCATCCTCGCCGCGGTTTACAGTCTGCTCTTGGCGGTTGTGTCACTCGTTCCTTCGCTCCTGAATTTCACCAATGTGATCTGGACCATTGGTGGTCCGCTGATGGGTTTGCTGATGATGGCCTTGGCCATCAAGTTTGCCGGTGACGGTGAGCGTTCCTCGGCACGTCGTCTGTTTCTCTTCACTCTTCTTTACCTGCCGGTGTCGCTGTTGCTGCTGGTCTTCGCCTGGAAATGATCGCGCAGTCTCTCATCAAAAGCACACGCCAGTTGTGTGACAGCCTGCGCCCCTTTGGATTCAGCGCGCCGTGGACCTACCTGCCGCTCGACTACGCCTGGAAGCCTCACGAGACCTACATCCGCCGCTTCGGCAATTCGACCAAACGCGTGCTGATGCTGGGCATGAATCCGGGTCCTTACGGGATGTCGCAAACCGGCATCCCCTTTGGAGAGATTGCCTCGGTGAAGGATTGGATGGGCATTGAGGAGCCGGTCGGCAAGCCCGATCCGGAGCATCCCAAGCGGCCCATCGACGGTTTCGACTGCCAGCGCTCCGAGGTCAGCGGTCGCCGACTATGGGGACTGTTTGCCGAGCGCTATCCCAAGGCAGATGACTTTTTTGCCGAGCATTACGTGCTCAACTTCTGCCCGCTGGTGTGGATGAAGGAGACCGGTGCCAACATCACGCCGGACAAGCTGCCCGCCGCCGAAATGGCGCCCGTCGAGGAGATCTGCATGGCGCATCTCAAAGAAGTCATCGACTTGCTGAAGCCCGAATTTTTAATCGGGGTGGGAGGCTTTGCCGAAAAGCGCCTGCAACAAGCCGCCGAAGAAATGGACTGCGAAGCCTTTGTCGGCCGAGTGCTCCATCCCTCGCCCGCTTCTCCCGCCGCCAACCGCGGCTGGGCGGAGGCGGCGACCAAGCAGTTGAAGGAACAAGGCATCTGGTAGACGCTTTCTTCTGTAGCGGCGGTCTATGACCGTCGATCCGCTGCGTGCCGACGGTCA
>JAWVYP010000198.1:0-5160 GCA_033722655.1 Akkermansiaceae bacterium
AAACCTCGGTCTGCGGCTTGTCCCTCCCGATGTTGCCTGCGTTCTCCTCGAAAACGCAGTTGGACAGAGTGTCAACTCAGCCCGAACCGCGTTTTCAGCGTCGGCCTTGGCAACATCGAGAATTCCTGCGCCTCGCCCACGAGAATCATGAAATATCCGGGCTAAGAACCTGCCCCTTTCAGGGGCATTACGGGACGCCAAATGTCCTTGGAGGATGCCCCGTATGGGCTAAGTTGCATGCATGCCCCGTGGATGGATTCTCCTGGTCCTCCTCGCTTCCCCCCTCTTGGCAGGCGAGCCGGTGTCCTATGCCCGCGAGGTGCTGCCGCTGCTCTCGGACAACTGCTTTCTCTGTCACGGCCCGGACGCCAGTAACCGCGAGGCCGACCTGCGCCTGGATATCCGCGAGGCAGCGATTGAGGCCGGTGCCATCGTTCCCGGCGAACCGAAAAAGAGCACCCTGGTCCAGCGCATCCTCACCAGCGATCCGGACGACATCATGCCGCCGCCCGAGTCGCACCTCACGCTCAAGGCGGGGGAAAAGAAGCTGCTGCAGGACTGGATCGCGCAGGGCGCCGAATACGAACGCCACTGGGCCTTCGTGCCGCTGCCGGAGTCGGTTGCCGTGCCCGAGATCAAGGGCTCGGTCTGGCCCCGCAATTCCATCGATCACTTCGTGCTCAAGCGCCTCCTGGAGGAGGGGCTCGAGCCGACCGCAGCGGCGAGCCGTGAGCGCTGGCTGCGCCGGGTGAGCTTCGATCTCACCGGTCTGCCGCCCAGCCAGCAGGAGCTCGACGACTTCCTCGCCGATCAGTCGCCCATGGCCTTCGAAACCGTGGTCGATCGTTTGCTGGCCTCGCCCCGCTACGGTGAGCGCATGGCCACCCCGTGGCTGGACGTGGCGCGCTACGCCGATTCCTTCGGCTTCCAGGCGGATGTGGACATGCATGCCTGGCCCTACCGCGATTGGGTGATTCGCGCCCTCAACGAAAACAAGCCCTTCGATGAGTTCCTCACCGAGCAGCTTGCCGGCGATCTGCTGCCCGATGCCACCCGCGACCAGAGGCTGGCCACCGCCTTCAACCGCATCCACCGCAAGACCAACGAGGGCGGCTCGGTGCCCGAGGAATTCCGCCAGGAGGGCATCACCGACCGGGTCAATACGGTGGGCACGGCCTTCCTCGCGCTGACCATGGACTGCGCGCGCTGCCACGACCACAAGTACGATCCCATCACCATGGAGGACTTCTACTCGATGGGGGCCTTCTTCAACAGCATCGACGAATTCGGCCTGCTCCGGGGCGGGCAGTCGCGAGGCACCATCCTGCCGCAGCCGGCCCTGATGCTGCCCACTGCCGAGCAGGAGAGCCGACTCGCCGAACTCAGTGCCAAGGTGGAATCGGCCGAGGCCATGCACCAAAAGGTCATCCGGGCTGCGGAAGCAGAATTCCAGCAGTGGCTCAAGCTCTCCAAGGAGGGATTGCCCGTCCCCGAGCGGGTGGGCGAGTTCAGCTTCGACCAGAAGAATGCCAAAAACCTGAGCAACTCCATCAAGCCCAAACAGAAGGCCAAGCTCGGTGGCAACCAGCTGGCTGAGGGCAAGCACGGCCAAGGGGTGCTCGCCGACGGCGACAGCCTCACCACGCTGCCCGACTTCGGCATCAAGCATGCGGATCAGCCGGCGTCCTTCTCGCTCTGGCTCAGGCCCGCGACTCGCTACGAGCGGGCGGTGGTCTTCGCCAATACCTCTTCCTTCGACCGCCCCTTCTCCGGTTACGAAACGCTGCTTGAAGAGGGGCATGTGACCTGGTCGCTGGTCCGGGAGTTTCCGGGCAATGCCATTTCCATCTCCACGGTGGATGAGATCCCCGCCAAGGAGTGGACCCACATCACGGTCACCAGCGATGGCTCGCGCAGGGCGGCGGGCCTGAAGATCTTCATCAACGGTCGCGAGGCCGAAACCCGGATCGTGGTCGACAATCTCACCCGCGACTACCATATCGGCAGCGAACTCAGATTCTGTGGCCGCGGACGGGACTTCGGCATTCCAGGCGGAATGATTGATGAAGTGGTCGTCCACCGCCGTGCCATCACCGATCTCGAAGCCAGGGCACTCCACGCCAAGCGCGACCTCGCCGATCTTGAGGCCACCACGGAAGAGTGGCGCGAGTATTACTTCAGCGCGGTCCATCCCGAAGCCCGCATGCGGCGCCAGGCCATCGACCGGGCCCGCGAGGACTACCGCAAGGTGGAGAACGAGGTGCGCGAGGTGGTCACCATGATCGAGAGCGAGGAGCCCATCCCGCACTTCATCCTCGAGCGCGGCGATTACACTCAGCGCGGCAAGCAGGTGGAGCGGATCACCCCGGACTGGCTGCCGCCCTTCCCGGAGGATGCACCTCGCAACCGCCTCGGCTTCGCTCAATGGCTCACCATGCCGGATCACCCGCTGACCGCACGCGTCACCATCAACCGCATCTGGCAGGAAATCTTTGGCATCGGCATCGTTGAGACCTCCGACAACTTCGGCCTGCAGGGGGCGCAACCGACCCATCCCAAGCTGCTCGACTGGCTCGCCCGCGACTTCATCGAGAGCGGCTGGGACCAGAAGCGTGCGATCAAGCAGATGGTGCTCAGTGCCACCTACCGCCAGGATTCCGTGGCCTCTCCCGAACTGCGCGAGCGCGATCCACAAAACCAACTGCTCGCCCGTGGCCCCGCCCGCCGCCTCACCGCCGAGCAATTGCGCGACTCGGCACTGGCCCACTCCGGCTTGCTGGTCGAAACCATCGGTGGTCCGCCGGTGAAGCCCTATCAGGCGCCCGGCTCCATGTGGAAGGTGCTCAACAACTTCCTCCCCGAATACAAGCGCGACCAGGGCGATGGTCTCTACCGCCGCTCGCTCTACACCTTCTGGCGGCGCACCACCACGCCGCCCAACATGATGATCTTCGACACCACCACCCGCGACGTCTGCGCGACGCGTCGCCAGAGCACCAACACCCCACTGCAGCCGCTGGTGCTGCTCAACGATCCGCAATACGTCGAGGCTGCCCGCAAGCTGGGCGAGCGCATCCTCAAAGAGGGTGGGACGACCGATGCCCAGCGCGCGCGCTGGGCGTACCGCGAGGTCACCGGCCGGCAGCCGAGTGAGCGGCATCACGAGATTCTTGTGGCACTCATCGAGGAGCAGCGCGAGGTGTTCAAGGGCCAGGGCTCCGATGCCGAGGCCCTGCTCGGGGTCGGGGACTCTGCGGCTGACAAGTCGCTGGATCCAGTCGAGCTCGCCGCCTTCGCGGCACTCGCCCAAGCCCTGCTCAATCTCGACGCAAACATCATGCTTCGTTAGCCTTACCCGCTTCCCACGCCATATTCCTACCGACCCATGTTCGAAATCACCCGACGTCATTTCCTCTCCAAGTTCTCTGCCGGCATCGGCGGGGCGGCTTTGGCGTCCCTGTTGCCACAGCGGCTGATGGGCGCCGACCATGAACAGCCGTCGGTCGAGAAGCTGCTCGCCCACCACGCGCCCAAGGCGAAGCGCATCATCTACCTCTTCATGTCGGGTGGTCCGGCCCAACAGGACCTCTTCGACTACAAGCCCAAGCTCAACGAGCTCAACGGCGAGGAACTTCCCGATGAGGTTCGCAACGGCCAGCGCCTGACCGGGATGTCGGGCAACCAGTCCAGCCTGCCGCTGGCCGGTTCCCAGTTCGAGTTCAAGCGGCACGGCAAATCCGGCGCCTGGGTCAGCGAGTTGCTGCCCCACACCGCGGAGGTGGTCGATGAGCTCTGCTTCATCAAGTCGATGTGGACCGAGGCCATCAACCACGATCCGGCGATGACCTTCTTCCAGACCGGCTCCCAGATTGCCGGTCGGCCCTCCATGGGTTCCTGGGTCACCTATGGGCTGGGCTCGATGAACGAGAACCTCCCGAGTTTCGTGGTGCTCGCCACCAAGAAGCCCACCGACCAGCCGCTCTACGCCCGTCTTTGGGGCAATGGTTTCCTCGACTCCCGCTACCAGGGCGTGCGCTTCACGGCGGGAGATGACCCGGTGTTCTATCTCACCAATCCTGACGGCGTATGCCGCTCCGGCCGCCGCGCCCTGCTCGACAAGCTCAGCGACCTCAATCGACTCGACTTCCAGAACGAGCTCGATCCCGAGATTGAATCGCGGGTGGCGCAATACGAGATGGCCTTCCGCATGCAGACCAGCATTCCGGAAGTCACCGATCTCTCCAAGGAGCCCGAGTCGGTGAAGGCGCTCTATGGTGAAGAGGTCAACAAGCCCGGCACCTTTGCCGCCAACTGCCTGCTGGCTCGCCGCCTGGCCGAAAACGGCGTGCGCTTCATCCAGCTCTATCACCCCGGTTGGGACCAGCACAACAACGCCCCCGACGGTCTCAAGAGGCAGACCAAGGAAACCGACCAAGGCTGTGCGGCGCTGATCAAGGACCTCAAGCAGCGCGGGCTACTGGAGGATACCCTGGTGGTCTGGGGTGGGGAGTTTGGCCGCACCTCCTACTCCCAGGGCAAGCTGACCAAGACCAACTACGGCCGCGACCACCACCCGCGCTGTTTCACCGCCTGGATGGCCGGTGCCGGAGTCAAGGCCGGCCACACTTACGGCCAGACCGATGACTATGGCTACAACATCCTCGGTCCTGACGGGATGCCCATCCTCAAACCCTCCAAGGATGGCGACACGCCCGGTGCCATCCACGTGCACGACCTGCACGCGACCATTCTTCATCAGCTCGGCATCGACCACACGCGCCTGACGCACACCTTCCAAGGCCGACGTTATCGCCTGACCGACGTGCACGGGCACGTGGTGAAGGATTTGTTGGCCTAGAGCAGGGAGCAGGGAGCAGGGAGCAGGGAGCAGGGAGCATGAACTGAGAACTAGGAACCGAGAACTAGGAACCAAGAACTAGGAACAGGCGGCGAAGCCGCCCCAATCATTGCTCCTTGGGAGCCTTGCCCAGTTCCACATCATCCTCGTCCTCCTCGTCCTCGTCCTCTGATTCTTCATCGGACTTGTCCTTGCTCGAGTTGGTCTCGTCGTCTTCCTCTTGTTCCTTTGCGGCCTTCTCTTTCTTGGCCTTTTGCTTTTTACGACGCTTCTTGCGATCTGATTCTTCTTCATTCTCATCG
>JAWVYP010000199.1:0-5136 GCA_033722655.1 Akkermansiaceae bacterium
GTTTTTACATTCATGGATCAGTTCGGCCGTGTTTTATGACATTTCAATGTTAAGCTCGGGCCATCTCTTTTAAAGGCCCAAGTTGGCTCGTCTTGTAGTCGTATCGTACTACATTGCCCTCACAAGCAGGCCAACCGTGGCCGCAACTCCCTCCCCGCTTGGCTTCAGGGGAGGGGAGTGATCGTAATTTTTACATTGAAGCCGCCATGTTCCAGTGCTTCCCCGACATCAACTTTCAGCGGAGCGTCTGCGGCTTCAAAGGAGTGACCAGTGAGATAGGTTGCATCTTTCCCAAGACCCTCGCGACCGTGGACTACGACGGGGTTCTTGCCGGTGGCAAGGGTGGCATCCACTGAGTAGATCAGAACGCCGGCAGGGAAGGGCATCTCGTCCTTCTTGGGGATGGGCGGCTGGCCGATCTCAATCACGTAGACTTTGCTGGGATGTTTGGGGTCATCTGTCGGCACCACGATCATCGATGAGCCGCTCTTGGCATCCAGAGGGGTGAGCTCCATTTGATGAGTGCCCCGCGTAAGATAGCGCTGACGATCCGCGTCCATCCATCCGAGCTTGTGGCGGTGCCAGCCGAGAAAGCCTGCCGCGCCACTTGCATTCGACATGATGTCCCACGGCCCGGCGGGGTTCTTGGGTTTCAGCTCGCCATAGGTGTAGATGTCGGGCAGGCCCATGCAGTGGGCGAGCTCGTGAGCCAGCACACCGGGGTGGTTGCTGCCGATGTTGACGGCGTGGAAGATGAAGCCGTCGCGGTAGGGGATGGCCTTGTCTTGGCGCTCGCCGAAGGCAAAGTTTCCGCGCCCTGGCAGTTTGGCGACGATGTAGTCGTAATCGAAGAAATTGATTTCCGGGTAGAGCGCGAAGATGTCGACGAACATCTGGCGGTGGCCTTCGGTGGTGGTCGGATCGTTTTGCTCCTTGGGTCGTGGCATCTCGCGCCAGCCGTGGATGTGGGAGACCGTGAGCTTGAGTTTGCCGTAGGACTGCTGGTGGAAGATGTTCTGGAAGCGGCCGTCGCCAAACATCTTCTTCTTGATCTCCCGGCTGGTTTCCCTGGGTACGCCCGTGTCCGGGAAGTGGGTGTAAACCATGACCAGCTTCTTCTCGCCGATGGTGGTGCCGTAGATCTCGAAGTCGTTGGGGCCTTCCGTCTTGTAGACTTCGCCCTTGGTGTCGAGCACCGGAATGGCTCCGCCCTCCGGCGCGGCTTCGTCGGGCTGGTTAGCGACCACAAAGTGCTGGTGTTCGTGGGCGACCGCAAAGGGGAGGCTGAGGATGAGGGCAATGAGGGCGAGGCGCATGGATGGGTTACGGTAGTGAGGTGCGGAAGTTCTCAGAAACGACGAAAGGGCCGAAAGTTCACGAAGGTGCCGAGAGTCAGGCGTGGTTGATGAAGTGCCTGGCTTGGATGCTGGTGTAACGCTTTGTCTGTAAATTTCCCGATCACCAGCAAGCCCGGCCGCTTTCCATGATCCCAAGCCTCAGCCTGCCATTGAGGTGCGCACTCCCGGGACTGGGGCCCGGATGACAAGCCAGTCAACAGCCTCCATTTGAAAGTCGGTCCTATCGGTGCATATTGACGAGCTGGCGGCATGTGCTGGCGCATCCGATCCGAACCCATCCAGAAAACGTGCTCGTCTACACCACCGACCAGGACCCCGGCATCACCCGCAAGGGGGCGGGGACGGGGTTTTACTATCTCGATGCCGAGGGCAACAAGGTCGAGGACGATGAGGTCCTGGAGCGCATCCGCAGCCTGGCGATTCCGCCGGCCTATCGCGAGGTCTGGATTTGTCCACTCATCAACGGTCACCTGCAGGCCACCGGCTACGACCAGCGCCAGCGCAAGCAGTACCGCTACCATCCCGAGTGGCAAAAGTCGCAGAACACGAACAAATTCGCGCGCCTGCCCGAGGTCGGCGAAGGCCTGCCGCGCCTGCGCCGACGCATCCGCGAGGATCTCAAGGATTTCAGCTGCAGGAAATGCGAGGTCGTCGCCGGCGCAGTGCGTATCATCGACAAGCTAGGCCTGCGGGTCGGCAACCGACGCTACCTCGAGGAAAACCAGACCCGCGGCGTCAGCACCCTCTCCGAGGACAATGTCCGCATGGACGGGGAAGCTGCCCTGGACATCGAATACGTCGCCAAGGGAGGCAAGCGGGTGCGCGCCCATCTCCACGATGCCCTGCTTGCGAATGCGGTGGAGGAATGCCACGAACTCGGCGGCCAAGACCTGTTCACCTACCAGGGCATCGACGGCAAGATCCACTCCATCAATTCGGCCGACATCAACCGCTATCTCAAGGAGGTCTACCAGTCGGAGGTGAGTGCCAAGGACCTGCGCACCTGGCGGGCCTCGGCGGAGACTCTCGATTACTTGCGCAAGATCCGCAAACCCGAGGACCGCGAGGCGGAAATCCGCGACGCCATCCGGCACGCAGCGGAAGAAATTCAGAACCGCTACGCCACCTGCCGCAAGCACTACGTCCACCCCCGCATCCTCGAGGCCTATCGCGAAAGTTCGAGCGCGGGGTTTTCCCGGCTGAGAATCGAAGACCGGCCCGAGCTGCAAAAGGCGGAATCGCTGCTCTTGCGGATTCTGGCGGCCTGAATCAAGCCCGGCGAACACGCATGAAAGACGCGCAAGAGTTTCGACGTCATGGAATGCTGGCCACAAGCATGGGCTTGCCACCGGGTAACAGCGCATTTTCCAATATGGGTTGATGCCACCCCTCCCCCCCTTAGTTTGCCCATCCCGATCCTGAAGCCTCCTGCCACAATGCCGGGGGCGCGCGAAGCGGGGTGCCAACCCAAGTGACCAAACCAGACAGACGCATGAAAAGACTCACCGCATCGATCATTTTCGCAGCCATCGCCATGGCTGGCCCGGCCTGGGCCGGCAAGGACGAGTCCGCGGAAATCGCGAAGTACATCGACAAGCTCACCAAGGTGGAAGGCACGACTCCCGCCCAATGGCGCATCACCTGGGTTGGCGACGCATCGAGCGAGGCCATCATTTCCTGGAGTACCGCCGAGCCGGGCGAGACCCACACGCTCTACTACGACACGCAGTCGCATGGAACCGATGTCTCAAAATACAAGTTCCAGCAAGCCTGCCAGCAGAACGGGCAATACTCACGGACCAAAAGGAACGCTGGCCCCGATACCTACTATCATCACGCGAAAATCGGCAATCTCAAGCCGGCGACGACCTACCACTTCGTGATGAAGAGCGACGGCGATGTTTCCAGGCCCCTGCACTTCATCACGGCACCCGAATCCGGCACCGGTTTCTCGGTAATCCATGGAGGGGACTCGAGATCGGGTCATTTGGCGCGGTGCCAGATGAATGCCATGATTGCCGACATGGCCGCCGAGGATGAGTCCATCCTGGCCCTCATTCACGGCGGAGATTTCGTCAAGGTGGGCTTCCATCGTTCCCCATGGCTTGTCTGGATGAGTCAGCATGAACTGACCACCACCCCGGAAGGCAGGGTGTTGCCGATCATCCCTGCCCAGGGCAACCACGACGGCGGTCCGCTCATCAGGGAAGTTTTCCCCGTCAATGAACGCGGCGACTTTTGGTACACCACCACTTTGGGCAAGGACCTGGCCGTCATCACCCTCTACACCAGCAGTTCCCTGGGAGGAACCCAGGGGGAGTGGTTGGAAAAGGAACTCAAGCGCCTGCGCCCGCAGACGAAATGGCTGCTGGCCAATTACCACCGACCCATCTACCCGGCGGTCAAGGGGCCCAAGCACACCAAGCTGCTGGCCCCCCTCTTTGAGAAATACAATTTGGACCTCGCCTGCGAATCCGACGGGCATTGCATCAAGCGCACGGTCCCCATCCGTGACGGCAAGAAGGACCCGACGGGGGTCACCTACATCGGAGAAGGTGGACTCGGCGTGGGTCAGCGGGATCCCATGGGCCAACATTGGTATCTCAAGGACGGCGGTGTTGTCGGCAAGGGCCACCATCTCATGCGGCTGGACTTCACCGATGAGACCTTGCGAATCCGCACCATCATGCTGGGCGGAGAGGTCTTCGACGACCACAGCCTCAAGATCCGCAAGTAAGACCTCTTTCAGCCAGCATCTTGCGCGCTGGCATCGCGGATCTTCTCGATCTGCTTGCGGGCCTTCTCGATTTCCTGGCGCTGGTAGTCCTGGTCTTCCAGCGTTTCCTGAAGGAAGCCCGTGTCGTAGTCCGGATCGTCCTCGAGCTTGGCGCGCTCCATGAGCACGGCGGCATTGAGGTCTTCAATGGTTTGCTGGCGGGTCTGGATCTCGCGTTTCAGCTCGATGATTTTCTCCTGAGCTGGAGTGGGTAGCTCGGCGGGTTGGGCCTGCTCGGAATCCTCGTTTGCGGGCGGCTTGGACCTGATCTTCGGGTCCGGATTGAGGGGCACGGCATCCTGACCGGCGGGCACCGCATGCTGCCCCGCGGGAGCGGCATCCACCCCCGCAGGCTTGGCATCCACACCAGCTGGGACTGCCTCCTGCCCCACCGGTTCGGCGTCTTGCCCGGCGGGCACGGCATCCACGCCTGCGGGGGCTGCTTCATGTCCGGTCGGTTTGGCGTCCTGGCCCACGGGTTGGGCGTCCTGACCCACCGGCTCGGCATCCTGGCCAACCGGTTCAGCATCTTGGCCAACGGGCTCGGCATCCTGGCCAACGGGCTCGGCGTCCTGGCCAACGGGCTCGGCATCCTGGCCAACGGGCTCAGCATCCTGACCAACGGGCTCAGCATCCTGACCAACGGGCTCAGCATCCTGACCAACGGGCTCGGCATCCTGACCGGCCGGCGCACGTTGCGCGACTTGCGCCTCGAGCGGGCCGGATAATGGCAGCAAGGCCAATGAAGTGAACAGCGTCAGGGTGGTGATTCTGGGACTTCGGTGATGCATGGGAAATTAACATTGCGTGGCTGGGAGTGATTTCCAGTGGGAATGGAGAGAAATCCAGGAGTGAAGGGGAATGGAGGAGTTGTGCTTTCTTGGCGCGGAGGAATTCGCTCCGCGGTCGCGGCTCGATCGGGGCGGGCGGTCAGCCGCCTTTGCCGAGGCGACGGTGAGACATGTAGAACGCCCCTGCAGTACAAGAGCTATGGCTCAAAAA
>JAWVYP010000200.1:0-5128 GCA_033722655.1 Akkermansiaceae bacterium
AGTCTCGCCGGTCCCATTCCCGAACACTTCCAACTCAAGGAAACCCCCAGCTCCGACTACCTCCAGCGGACCGAATGGAACGCCCGCGACTCGGACGGCACCGTCATCTTCACTCTCGCCGCCCATGCCACCGGCGGCTCGCTCAAGACCATCGAGTTCGCCAAGCAGCATGGCAAACCGTGGCTGCATTTGGCTCGTGCCGAGCCGGGACTGGGATCGTTCGCCGAGCGCTTGCGCGCCTTCATTGAGGAGTACCGAATTGAAAAACTCAATGTCGCAGGCTCACGCGAAAGCAAGGAGCCGGGCATCCACGACTGGACGCGCGAGGTTCTGGAACAGGCGCTTTTTCCTCAGGCCTAAATCAACTCCTTCGCGATCTCCGCCCATTCCTCTTCGAGCGGATAGTCCTGGGGCTTGGGCGACTTGTCAGCGCGATTGTACCAGTAACAGGCATTGCCGTAGTCACCCTCCTCGCGGTGCAGCCAGGCGTGGATCCACGCCCCGGCCTTCTCGTCCTGCATGGTCTGGCAGTCCTCGTGGGCCTCATGCCATTCCCCGGCCTTGGCCAACCAGAGGACCCTGGCGGGCGGCGTCAGGTCGAGAGGCGGTTGATCGTCCTTCATCGCGGATTGGGCAAGTTCTTCGGGAGTCATGCCCCCTGCATATCAGTTGTCACCGACGACCCTCAAGCCGCGACTCGGGCAATCTCCCCATTTCAGCTTCCAGCACTCCAGCTTTTGGGCTTTCATCCACCCATGTCCGAGACCGCTGTAGCCCTCAAGAAGATCCTCCTCGAAAAATCCGTCCGCACCGGTGAGTTCACCCTCGCCTCCGGCAAGACCAGCGACCTCTACATCGACTGTCGCGTGACGGCCCTCGACCCCTTTGGCGCCCAACTCATCGGTGACATGGGCTGGCATGCGGTGCGCTCCTACATCCACTCCCACAAGCTCAAGGTCGACGCCATCGGTGGCATGACCTTGGGCGCGGATCCGATTTCACTCGCCGTCGGCATGGCTTCCGCCCAGCAACATCCCGAGGAAGCCCTGCAGGTCTTCACCGTGCGCAAGGAGCCCAAAGGCCACGGCAAGGGCAAGCAGATCGAGGGCAACTTCAAGAGCGGGGACACGATCGTGGTTGTCGACGACGTGATCACCACCGGCGGTTCCACCCTCAAGGCGGTCGACGCGATCGAGCGCGAGGGCGGCAAGGTCGCCTTCTGCCTGGTGCTGGTCGACCGCGAAGAAGGCGGCAAGCAGGCAATCGAGGAACGTGGCATCCCGGTGATCGCACTCTTCAGCCGACACAAGCTGCTGGGCGAGTGAGAGGCCTCAGCGCTGCCAACGGATCAGTCGTTCCATGAGAGAAGCCACCGTGGGCGTCAGACGGCTCTTGTTGTAGAGGTCACCCACCTTGCGGATCGCCTCACCTTGGGTCGGATAGGGATGAATGCAGTTCGCAATCTTGCCCAAGCCGATTCCCTCGGTCATCGCCACCGATAGCGTTCCGATCATGTCGCCGGCATTGGCACCGACGACGGTCGCACCCAGTATCTTGTCGCCGCCCTTCTTGACGTGGACGCGCACAAAGCCCTCGTCCTCGCCCTCCAGCAGTGCCCGATCCACCTCTGCCAGCGACTGGGTGTAGGTATCGATCTCGATCCCCTGCTCTTCAGCTTGATCCGGAGTCAGGCCGACATGGGCCAGTTCGGGACTGGTATAGGTGCACCAGGGAATGACCAGCGAGGAATGCTTGCTGCGCCCGAAGAATAGCGCGTTGCGGATCACCGCGCGGGCCATGAAGTCGGCGGCGTGGGTGAACTGGTAGGGCGAGCAGATGTCACCGGCGGCAAAGATCCGCTTGTTGGTGGTGCGGACGCGATCATCAATCTTCACGCCCTTTCCGGAGTATTCGACCCCAACTCGCTCCAAACCCAAGCCTTCGACATTGGGCGCACGACCGACGGCCACCAATAGCTGATCAACCACCTCGTCACAGCCGCGACCCTCGCTGTCGACGCGAAGCCGAACGCCCTCGTCTGCTCTCGAAAGTTTCAATTCCTTGCCGCAACACAGAATCTGCACTCCATCGCGCTCGAGTTGTTTGCGAACCAGTTGCGCGGCATCGGCATCATCCTTGCTCAGAATGCGATCGGCGGATTCGACCAGAAAGACTTCCGAGCCGAGCCGCGCGAAGGCCTGCGCCATTTCACAACCAATCGGGCCGGCACCAATAACACCCAGACGGCGCGGCAGCTCGGTCAGCGAAAAGAGGCTTTCGTTGGTCAGATAGGGCACCTGGTCCAGACCCTCAATGGGCGGGGCTGAAGCGCGGGCACCGGTGCAGATCACCGCCTTGCTGAAATTCAACTTCGAGTCCCCCACCGCAACGGTTGATGAATCGATGAACTCGCCCGCACCGAGAAAGACGTCGATGCCGAGATTCGAAAAGCGCTTGGCCGAATCGTGCGGCGCGATATCCGCCCGCAGCGAGCGCATGCGCTCCATCACCGCGGCAAAGTCCACATCCAGCGCATCATCGGCCAGATTGACACCAAAGCGCGACGCGTCACGCAGGGCTGCCGCCCGCCGGGCCGAACTGATGATGGCTTTCGAAGGCACACAACCGACATTGAGGCAGTCACCGCCCATGAAGTCGCGCTCCGCCAGGGCCACCTTGGCTCCCAGACCGGCGGCTCCGGCGGCGGTCACCAGACCCGCGGTGCCGGCTCCGATCACCACCAGGTTGTAGTTGTCGGCAGGAGTCGGATTCTCCCAGTCCTCGGGATGGACGTGGGAAACCAATCGCCGGTTGTGTGAATCGTCGGTTTGCATTTGCACTGACTCAGTCATGGCTGTCTTTTTCCTCTTCGGATGACTCCTCCTCATCGCGGTACTTTTCGGTGTCCAGCTTGCCGGACAGGGAACGCCTGGCGATGCGGGTGATCCAGACGGTGACGATCAAGGTCGCCAACAACCCGACTCCGTAGAGGATGTTCTTGGCCATGGAAGTTTCCTCGGTGGCCACCTGCGCCAGCGAGCCGATCCAGACATAGAGAATGGTTCCGGGCAGCATCCCCGCCCACGAGGCCCACACCGTCGGCCAGAAGCCGATGCGGGTCAGTCCCAATGAGTAATTGAGGATGGAGTAAGGGAAGATGGGCGAGAGCCTGAGCAGGAACACGATCTTCCAGCCTTCGCGGCCGATGGCCTCGTCCATCGCCTTGAACTTCGGTTTGTCCGCGAGTTTCCTTTCGATGCGTTTTCGAAAGGCGAAGCGTCCGAGCAGGAAGGCGATGGCGGCGGTGGCCGTCGAGGCAAGGGAGACCACTATGGTCCCCTCGACGAGGCCAAACAAGGCACCGGCCGAGATCGTCAACAGACTGCCGGGAATCAGCGCCAGCCCCGCGCCGATGTAGGCCAGCGCAAACATCACCGGCGCCCATACCCCCTGATCGGCAACCCAGCGGGTCACCCACTCGTCGAAGGCGACGAGCCAGTCGTGAAAGATGTTCATCAGGATGGCGAGTGGCGGGAACATGAGGCGGATCAACGAAATCGGGCGATGGTTTGGATGGGCAGGCCGAGGTGGTAGCCGAGCAACATCAATTGATGCCGCAGGAAGGTGCGGACGGTGCCGCCGGACTGCCAGCGCCTGCTGGAAGTTTCGGCGGCCTGCTCGGTGATGCGGACCTCACCCAGCTTGCCGAGCAGACGCACCAGATGCAGATCCTCCATCACAGGCCACTCGGGAAAGCCTCCCAGATGATCAAACAGGCGGCGTCGTAGGAACAGGCCCTGATCGCCGTATGGCGTGCGCAGGCAACGGCAGCGGAGTTTGACCAAGCTCTCGATCAAGGGCCCGAGCGCAAGCTCATCGGTCAAGCGAAAGCCGAAGGCGCCGGCACTGACTCCAGCCTGCATCAGTGTCTCGCGCACCACTTGGGTGCAGTTCTTCGGCGGCAGGGTGTCGGCATGCAAAAATAGCAGGAACTCGCCACTGGCTTGAGCCGCGGCCGCGTTCATCTGGGCGCCGCGACCCTTGCCGACCACTTCAACCACCCGCGCACCGGCTTGCTCGGCCAAGACCGCCGTGCGATCCTGGCTGCCGCCATCGGCGACAATGATTTCGTAAGGCGGCGACTCCTTCAGGGTGTTCAAAAGAGTCGGCAGATTGCGTTCTTCGTTGAGCGTGGGAATGATCACCGAAACCCTACTCCCACTTTTCAAAACAGCTTCAGCGCGCTCCAGATCCTGCGGCTCATCGACATCGGCCAGCGTTTCCAGCAACCCAACCTCGCGACCGGCCTGTTTCGCGGCGGCGAGCGACTGCTCCAGCACTTCCGCGCCACCCCAGGCGATGCCTTTGAACACCTCGGCACAGGGCTTGGACATACCGACAAGGGTGTAGCCACCATCCTCTGCCGGGACATACACGAGTTCGGCATTGCGCAGCGCCTTGAAGGCCTCATCAAACATGCCCTCATCGAGATCCGGGCAGTCGGTGCCAATCACCACAACGCGTCGCGCGCCGTCATCGAAGGCCTGGTCGACCGCCGCCTGCATTCGCTCGCCCAAATCGCCATCCACCTGCTGATGGCACTCGACTTCTCCCAGCCACTCACGCCCCTCGCGAGCCGTGCCGCCGGCCAGATGCACTCGCACATCCACCTCCGGCTGCATCATGGAGAAACTCAGCGCCCGACCGACGGCATGACGAGCGAGCCGGTCGTGGAACTTGGCCGCCCCGTCCGCCCCAAGGGCGGGAATCAGGCGGGTCTTGGTTTGGCCCTCGCGCGGCAGGCGGGTCATCACCAACAGGCTGTCGCGGTCCGGCCCCATCATGACTCGTTGAGCTTCCAACTGTAATGCGTGTACTCGATGTCGAGCCCGCCGCGACGGATTCGATTGGCGTCCTTCTCCGGAAAATACGGCGCGACGAATTTTTCAACTGAACCGGAATGATCGACGAAATCCTCCTCGAACCAGTCGAAGATGGGTGAGAGGTAGAGCGTCTCTTCCCCGGCATCGACCCGGTTCTTGCCGCGATTGTGCATGAAGATTCGGCCCTGCTCCTCGAGTTGCTTGTCGAGCTTCTTGGCCTGATAGGCTTCATCGCGCAGCTTCGG
>JAWVYP010000201.1:0-5082 GCA_033722655.1 Akkermansiaceae bacterium
CAGTCGGCACGGTGGGCATCCGGGGCGTCGTCCCGGAGAGTGGCTTCGATGCAGTCCCGGAGATCCTGGCGGGTACGCTGCAGCATCTTGTAGAGGCTTTCCCGGCTGCGTTTGAGGTCGTTGGCCAACTGCTCCATGCGCACGCTGGCCGAGGCGTAGTAGCGCTGGATGAGGTCGCGCTGCCTGTCGGAGAGTTTTTGCAGGCAGGCCATCAGGGCCCGTTGCTCCCGACCTGCGCGCTCAAGTTCTTCGCTTCCCTCCTCAGCCATGATCTCAGTCAGGGCCTCGGAGAACACCAGCGGACTGCGCTGCTTCTTGCGGATGCGGTTGAGGGCGGTGAAGCGGATGAAGGTGTAGGCCCAGGAGCGGAAGGCCTCCTTGTTTTCGAGGTCACCGATCCGCTTCCACATCGCCACGCAGGCGTCCTGAACCACGTCCTCGGCCTCGGCCAAGGAGGGAATCAGCGTCAGGGCATAGGACCGCAGCTCCGTCTCATGCTGGACGAATAGGCGCACGAATTGTTCTTCCTTGATCATGTGGTTCTAACCGAATCTCCCGTGAATGATGTCCCAATCCGGCCGAATTGGACAGCCTTGTCTCAAATCCCGGGCTCGCCCGGATATTTCATGATTCTCGTGGGCGAGGCGCAGGAATTCTCGATCTTGCCAAGGCCGACGCTGAAAACGCGGTTCGGACTGAGTTGGCACTCTGTCCAACTGCGTTTTCGAGGAGAACGCAGGCAACATCGGGAGGGACAAGCCGCAGACCGAGCTTTCATCAAATTTCCGGGCTAGCGGCGAGATTCTAAACGGGATTGCTTCACCGGAATTCATTGCCCAGAGTGGCCTCGCAGCCGGGATGGCGGAATTGGTAGACGCGCCTGATTTAGGATCAGGTGGGCTTTGCCCGTGCAGGTTCGACCCCTGTTCCCGGTAGGTTCCCAGCTCAGGGACTTGGATGGAGGTTCATGGCGGCTGGGGCTGGGCCGACTCAGCGATCTTGAGCTGCCTGCGGAGCAATTCCAGCTCGTGCTGCAACTCGACTCTCCTGGCCACGGCCTCTTTCAGTTCTTTCTGGCTCCCCTGCAGTTCGTCCTGTGCAGCTTTCTGTCGCTCGGCATGGCTTTCCACCAATTGCTCCAGTCGCTCGATCTGCTGGGCCATTTGCTGGGCGTCGACCTCCATGTCCTTGGCCCTGTCCAGCTGATCCTTCAACTCAACCTCCCCGGCCCGGGCCCGGGCCAATTCTCCCATGCACTCTTCGAGACGCTGCTCGGCGGATTGCACCCTCTCGGAATCCGAGGCCGCAGATTGCTTCAAGCTCCGGATCTGTTCGGCCTGCTGTCGAATGGTTTGCTGCATCTGTTTGGCCTCCCTGGCCGAGAAGCTGAGATACAGGCTGAATGCCGCCAAGATGAGCAGCAGCATGACGACCACCTTGTCCATCCGATGAGGCTAGTTGCTGCGGCCATCAGGTCGACTCCAAAGAGTTCGCGCTAACAGGAATTCCGGCGCGTCACTTTGCCTTCACCGTGAACTTTGCGACCTTCGACACCAACTCAACCTGCTTGCCGCCAGCCTTGGTCTTGTGGGTCAGCTGAACCTCGTATTCACCGGGCTTGGTGACAACCCAGCGGCTGAGTTCGCGCTTGCCGTAGCGCAACTCTTCAATGGTGAATTCCTTGCTCGCACCAGGCTCGATGGTGAGCGGTTTGCCCATGCGGAATTCCATGGTCATCATGCCGGTGAAGGGCAGCTTGTGGGCACCCGGGCCCTCGAGCTCCAGTTCATTGATGGTGGCATCGCCGCCGTGGATGATGGTGATCGCCTCCTCGGAGGTGTTGGTGATGCGGTAGGTCAGCTCGATGCCCAGTTCGGCCTTCTGCGCGGCTCTGGACATCTCCAACAGGCGGGCCCGGTCGGCTGGATCGAGTTTCTTGTCGACCATGTCCTTCTGCAGAGCCTCATCGGCCGCGTCGGCCATGGCGATGGCCTCGAGTTTGGACTCCTCGATCACGACGGGTTCATCCGGGGCCATGAGTTCGAGCTTGAGCCCCTCGAGTGCCATCAGCGGCAGCGACAGGAGGATTGAAACCAGTGACAGGATGCACGGACTTTTCATGCGACCATCACAGCCCGGGAAGCGGGCCGGTGGAAAGTTTTTTCCCACCTCATCATGTCTTCACGGAGAAGGTCACCGGCTCGGATTCGAGCCTCACAGGCACCTGACCCGCACCCGCGCCGTCAGTTGGGGCCTCAACCCCTTCATAGACAATCCTTGCCTCATACTCCCCCGCCTCGGTGATCAACCATCGGCTGGAATCCTTGTTGCCGAATCTGAGCTCCCGGATCTCGAATTCAACGCTTCCCGAGGGCTGGATCGTGATGGACTTGCCGCTGACCCAGATCGGGTGATACCACCCCATCGGGGGAAAGCGGACGGCACCCGGCCCCTCGATTTCCAATCGAAGAAGCGACTCATCGTGACGCTTGCCCATGGCCTCCCGGCGGGCCTCGTGTCCTTCGGCAATGTCTCGCGCCTCCTTGAGATCGGCGCGGGAAAGCACGAATGACTCTTCGGGGGCCAGCAACTTGATTTCAAGCTGGGGGAGCCGCATTCAGAGCATGGGCCGACAGGAAGAGAGCCGCCCAGGCCAGCCATGCCAATTTCGGTCGTTTCGGGTGCAATCGTTTCATGGTGAATGAGACTTCCATCATCTTTGGACACCCGAGGAAGTCCATTTTTTGGATTTTACGCCGCTTGTTGTCCCGGAAGGCTTCGGCACGGAATCGTGCATGGAACAAAAGCAGGCTCCGAGTCCATCACCGGCGGATTGAGCCACGTCCGAATGCTCATCCTCCTCAACCGCGCAAAAAGACATTGCAACCATTGGATCAAAAAAGCCTCGCTGGCCCGCCAACAGCACCAGTCCTTGCGACGCAGAGCGGCGTCCAAACGACCAGCGACAGCAAAGCAAGGGAGGCTGCTGTAGGTTTCATCGCGATGGGATCGTAGCGCAGGGAAGTGCCCCGCAGCAGATTTCCCTTCGTCTCACAAAAGTCGAAGATTCCCTGACGCCATGCGTTAGAACATTGCCAATTTGGCGTATTGGATTCATCATGCTGCCCAGTTGCGGCCCTTCCCAACCCTCCCTTCGCGGCCCTTCCCAGCCCTTCCCTACCCTCATGAGTTCCGCCATCCGCATCGCCCTCAGCGCCGTCATCGCGTGCCTGGCTGTCAGCTGCACCCCTCGCCCGCCCAAGCTGGTGAAATCCGACATTTCCCCGGGGATCGGTCCCTTTGACTCCCAAGGCAACTACCGGGAAGACTGGGCGGATGACCCTTCGAAGTGGCGCCGTCCCACGAACCCGCCTCCCGTGGCCAACAACACCACATCGAGCAGCAGCTCTCGCGGCTCCAGCAGCTCTTCCCCTCCACCTCCAAAGCCCAAACCCTCGGTCACCCGCCACACCGTTCGTCGTGGCGACACCCTCTCCCACATCGCGCGCCGCTACGGCTCAACGGTTTCCGGCATTCGCCGCGCCAACGGGATTTCCGGCTCGCTGATCTACCCCGGCCAGCGGCTGGTCATTCCGCGCCGCTGAGGGTAAGACCCCGCGATTCCGAAATTGCATGGGCTGCCCGCCAGCCCTAGGCTCGGCACCCATGGATGTTCTGGAGCGCAAGTTGCTGATTCTCGCTTCGGCTGGCTCCGGAAAGACCTATCAGCTCAGCAACCGCATCATCGGTCTGGTGGCCCGGGGCGCGGACCCTGAGCGCATCGTCGCGCTGACCTTCACCCGCAAGGCCGCCGCCGAATTTGCCGACTCCATGCTCACCAAGCTGGCGCGCGCGGCGACCGATCCCGCAGCCGCCAAACAGCTCGAGGAAGAGCTGGGGCTAGGCGAAATCGATTTTCTCGAAGTGCTCGGCCGCATCAGCCGCTCGCTGCACCGCATCACCTTGGGTACCATGGACAGCTTCTTCGCGCGCATCGTGAAGGCCTTCCAGTATGAGTTGGGCATGACCGGCGGCCGCTTTGAGCTGATCGAGGGCCCGCGCCAGGAAATGGCCGCCGACCAGATTCTCCAGCACATCCTGGGTGAAGTCTTCGGCAAAGAGGAAGGTGGCGAGTTCAGCCACGCCTTCCGCCGCGCGAGCATCGGCCGTGAGCAGCAGGGCGTGGCCAAGGGCCTGCGCGAATTCGTCAGCCACTGGCACCTGCGCTATCGCCACCATCCCGATCTCGACTGGGGCCCGGCCTCGCTGGTGCGCCGCAAGCCCGATGACTGGGAGAAGCGCAAACACGCACTGGCCGATCAGGTGCGCCAACATCTCGAGGACATCACCTACACCGACAAGCGGCAGCCCAAGAACTTGGAGAAGAGTCTCGACGAACTGCTTGCCCACACCATCGCCAGCGGCAATCTGGGCAGCAAGGTCTCCAGCCTGACCCAAAGCATCCTGGAGGCCGTGGCCACCCAGGACGGACCCGGCCTGGTCCTCAAGTCCTACAAGGAATTCGACTTCGATGGGCCGGGGGCGGGGGCCCTGCGTGAACTGGTGCAGTTGGCCGCCGACTGCGAGATGTCGGCGGCGGTGATGCGCAGCCGGGCAGTGCATGAGGTCATCATGGCCTACGACCGCCAATGCGAGCGGCTGCTGCGCGCCCGGGGCCGGCTCGGCTTCGATGACGTCAAACTGCTGATGGGTCAATGGGCTCACAGCGAGGAGGCCCGCCTGCGACGCGAGGCCATCGACTTCCGCCTCGATGCCCGCATCGACCACTGGCTGCTCGACGAGTTCCAGGACACCAGCCGCGCGGAATGGGATGGGCTCCTACCACTCATCGACGAGGCCGCCAGCGACGAGCAAGACCGCACGATGTTCATCGTCGGTGACCGCAAGCAGGCAATCTACGCCTGGCGCGGCGGAGACGTCGGTCTCTTCGACCAGGTCATTGCCCGCTACGGCGCGGGTCCGGACGGGGAGCTCAAGATCGCCGAACTCAACGAGTCCTGGCGCTCCTGCCCGCAGGTACTCGCCCTGGTCAATCAGGTCTGTGGCGACAAGGCCCTGGTC
>JAWVYP010000202.1:0-5079 GCA_033722655.1 Akkermansiaceae bacterium
CATCGGCGGGAATACCTGCTAATTCGGCAACCCATTACACGCCCAGCTATGTCCAAGACCAATACCTCGACTGTCATCAAGCTCTCCACCATGATGTTCCTTCAGTTTTTCATCTGGGGAGCTTGGTTTGCCACCTTGAGTCTGTGTCTCGGCAGCAATGACCTAGGCGCATTCGCTGGTGGTGCTTACGGTTCGGCCCCGATCGGAGCCATGATTGCGCCTCTGTTTTTAGGCCTGGTTGCCGACCGGTTTTTTCCCTCCCAAATTGTGATGGGCGTTTTGTTCCTGATCGGCGGTGCCTTGCTTCTCGCGGTGCCCAGTGTGGCGGCAAGTGGCAATGGGGACCTGATGGTGTGGCTGATGATCGGCAACATGCTCACCTACATGCCGACTCTGGGCCTGGCCAACTCGATTGCCTTCAGCAACCTCGACCGCATCGTGTTTCCCAAGGTGCGGGTTTGGGGAACCATTGGTTGGATCATCGCCGGTTTGGCTGTGGGCATTCTTGGTTGGTCCTCCAAATTCGAAATGTTCTACCTTGCGGGTGGTGCCTCCATCCTGCTAGGCGCGTTCTCCTTCCTGTTGCCCCACACTCCGGCACCCGCCAAAGGGGAAGCGGTCAACACTCGCGCATTGTTGATGGTCGATGCCTTTGGGCTCCTCAAGAGACCGGCATTCGCGGTCTTCATGATCTGCTCGACACTTATTTGTGTTCCTTTGGCCTACTACTACGGGCTGACCTCCAACTTCCTGCAGAACACCGGCTTCCTGCAGCCTGCATCGACCATGACCATCGGCCAGATGTCTGAGATCCTCTTCATGCTCTTGATTCCCTTCTTCTTTCGCCGTCTGGGCGTGAAGTGGATGATTCTCGTCGGCATGCTGGCATGGGTGGCCCGTTACCTGCTGTTTGCCTACGGCGCACCGGATCAAGTCGCCTGGATGATCTTCGCCGGTGTGGCTCTCCATGGCATCTGCTACGACTTCTTCTTCGTGACCGGCTTCATGTACACCGACAAGGTGGCGCCGAAGAAGGTGCGCAATCAGGCCCAGAGCATGCTCGTCTTCTTCACTCAGGGCATTGGCATGTATGTGGGTTATGCGATTGCCTTTGGGATTTTCTATCAGGTCCCGAGCAAATTGTTTGGGCGGGCCGTTGATTTCTCAGGTTGGGGCAAGGGAGTCCCAGGATTCGGAGCACTCGAAGAGACGATCAAGGGTGCCCGCAAAGAGGTTGGCTTTTTGGAGCAACTCGGCCAGATGTTCTCAATCAACATGCCCGATGTCGTCGATCCCAAGCTATTGAGCGACACGATGGCCCAGTGGCAGTCTTATTGGATTCTTCCTGCACTCATCGCCGCGGGCATTGCCGTGATTTTCTTCCTCTGTTTCTGGGACAAGATCCAAGTCGCCGATGCCGACGAGGATGATGCAGAGGTGATCGCGGATGCGACGGAGGCCGCAGCGCCTGACGAGATCAGCGCGCCTTGAGTTCAACTGTAGGGGCCGCCGCAGGCGGCAACTAAGAACCAAGAACCAGGAACTAAGAACGAAGAACAGGAGGCAGCATCAGCTGCCCACCTTCATGTCCGCCAGGACACTATCCATCGCATCAATCAGCTCCTGCATGGTCTCGCGGGTTTCGTTGCCCATGTTGGAGATGCGGAAGGTCTCGCCCTTGATCTTGCCGTAGCCGCCGTTGATGGCAAAGCCGTGCTCGCTCTTGAGGGTCTTGATGAAGGAGGACAGGTCGAAGCCTTCGGGGGTCTTGAAGCAGGTCAGCGACTTGGACTGGTTGCCTTCGGGGGCGAAGTTCTCGAAACCGTGCTTGGCGCCCCAGTCGTGAATCATCTGGTTGTTCTCGGCGTGGCGGGCAAAGCGGGCTTCAAGGCCCTCCTTCTCGATCTGGCCGAGGATGTACTGCAGGCCGAAGATGATGGAGATGGACGGAGTGGACGGCGTGTTGTTATTGGCCGCAGCCTTTTCGAACTCAAGAAAGTCGAAGTAGTATCCGCGATTGGGCTGGGCTTCGGCCTTCTTGATTGCAGCTTCTGAACAAGCGAAGACGGCAAGGCCGGGAGGCAGGGCGAGGGCCTTCTGCACGCCGGCGAGCAGCACGTCGATGCCGAGCTTGTCCATTTCGATGGGCACGGCGGAGAGTGAGGAGACCGTGTCGACGACGAAGAGCACGCCGGGGAAGGACTTCACCACCTCGGCGATGCCTTCCAAGTCGTTCATCACACCGGTGGAGGTCTCGTTGTGGACGAGGG
Organism: Akkermansiaceae bacterium; assembly: GCA_033722655.1. GTDB lineage: Bacteria > Verrucomicrobiota > Verrucomicrobiia > Verrucomicrobiales > Akkermansiaceae > Luteolibacter. The sequence continues at coordinate 2,271 of JAWVYP010000202.1, forward strand.
TGACGAGGTCGTAGCCGCCTTCCTCGAGCTTGGCCTTCACGTCATCGGGCTTGATGGCTTCTCCCCACTCGACCTGGATTTTGTCGTTGTCGAGTCCGAGGCTCTTGGCCACGCCGTTCCACTTGTCGGAGAAGGCGCCGCAGCAGAGGTTGAGGACCTTTTTGGCGCAGAGGTTCCTGAGGGCAGCTTCCATCACGCCCCAGGCGGAGGAGGTGGAAAGGAAGACCGGGCGGCTGGTGCCCATCAGGGCCTTGAGGCCGGGTTGAGTGGAGGCGTAAAGGGCTTCGAAGTCGGCGCCACGGTGGCCGATCATGGTCTGGCTCATTGCCTCGTAGGTTTCCTTGGAGACGTCGATGGGTCCGGGGATGAAAAGTTTGGCCATGGTGTTTGTCAGGGGTGGGTTGGTGCTTGCTTGGCTTTTCGGGTCGGTTGGGTCGGGGTGGGTGTGGCAGGGCTTTAGAGAAGATTGAAATCCTCGAGCAGGGACTTGAGTTGTCCGATCTGCTCATCGGGCATGGGGCAGAGTGGCAGGCGCAGCTCCGGGGTGCAGTGGCCCATGAGGTAGGCGGCGGTCTTGACCGGCACCGGATTGACGTCCAGCGACATCAGACCGCGCATCAGTGGGTAATACTGTTTCTGCAGGGCGAGCGCTTCGTCAAAGGATCCGTTGAGGCAGGCGCGCACGAGTCGGGCCATTTCGCCCGGAATGATGTTGGAGGTCACCGACACCAGACCGGTGGCACCGCAGGAGATAAAGGGCAGGGTCAGCGGGTCGTCGCCGCTGAGGATCTGGAAGTCGTCCGGGCAGTCCTGGACGAGCTGGTTGACGCGATCGACTGAGCCGCCAGCCTCCTTGATGGCGGTGATGTTGTCGCAGTCATTGGCGAGGCGGGCGGCGGTCTCGGTGGCGATCTCAATCACCGAGCGGCCTGGAATGCTGTAGAGCATGATGGGCAGGCTGGTGGACTCGGCCACGGCATTGAAGTGGCGGTAGAGACCTTCCTGGGAGGGCTTGTTGTAGTAGGGGCAGACCTGGAGGCTGCCGGTGGCGCCGAGGGCCTCGGCCTTTTCGGTGAGTTCGATGGCCTCAAGGGTGGCGTTGGCACCGGTGCCTGCAATCACCTGGCAGCGACCGTCAGCGAACTCCACGGCCAGCTTGATCACTTCCAGGTGCTCGTGGCTGTCGAGAGTGGGGGATTCGCCTGTGGTGCCGACGGGAACGATGCCATCCACGCCTCCTTCGATCTGACGCTCGATGAGGGCTTGGAAGGCGGGGACATCAACCACGCCGTCGCGAAACGGGGTGATCAGGGCGGTGTGGGTGCCGGAAAAGCTCATGACAGGCGGAGCATGGATGATCGCCGCCGGAGATCAACGCCGGATTTGCGGCTTCTCAGTCATGGGACATCCGCAGGCTGGGGGACATGCAATTCTTTGGCGCAGCCAAAGTTGCTTGTCCCCATCGCAGGCCGGAAACGGTTCAATAGAGGCTTTCAGCGCCTCAAATTTCAATATCCCCCTCAAAGACGAAATCGGCCGGCCCGGAGAGGGTCACCTTCTTGAAGGAACCGTCTTCGGCCTTTTCAAAGCCGATTTCCAGAGTGTCGCCACCGGCGACGTCGACCTTGATTGGAGAGGGGGCCTCGGTGAGCAGGTGGTGGATCAGGGCGCAGGCAACCATGCCGGTGCCGCAGGCCAGGGTTTCAGCCTCCACGCCGCGCTCGTAGGTGCGGATCACGATGTGGCCCGGCTCGATGACGGCGGCGAAGTTGGCGTTGGTGCCGGCCGGCGTGAAGTCTTCATGGCGGCGGATGGCTCCGCCGTGGGCGATGACATCGAGTTCCTCGAGGGCGTCCGTGCTCTCCAGATAGGTGACGGTGTGTGGCACACCGGTGTTCACGGAATGAATGGGCGCATCCAGTCCGTCCACCTTGGTGCTGCGATTCATTTGGAGATCAAGGGGATCCGACATCGCGATGCGGACATTGTCGCCGACCATTTCCGCGGCGAGGATGCCGGCGATGGTCTCGAAGGTGACCTTTTCGGCCACACCGTCTCCGAGGTGGGCGGTGAAGCGACCGAAGCAGCGCGCCCCGTTGCCGCACATTTCCGCCTCGCCACCATCCGCGTTGTAATAGCGGAAGCGGAAGTCCGCGCCGTGTTCGGCGGGTTCCACGGCAAGCAGGCCATCGGCACCGATGCCGCGGTGGCGGTCGCAAAGGGCTTCAATGGTGCGGGCGTCGAGCTTGAGGTCCAGGTGGCGGTTGTCGATGACGATGAAATCGTTGCCGGCGCCGTTCATTTTGTAGAAGTGAAGAAGCATGGGTGGTGCGGCTGGCGCCGCAGTTAGTGGTTATTCGTTATTGGTTATTGGGACGATAGCTACAAAGCAAAAAGCCGCAACCTGTCGGTTGCGGCTTTTTGAAAATCGTGGATTCCAGTAAATCAGCGTTTGGAGAACTGGAAGCGCTTGCGGGCACCCGGTTGACCGGACTTCTTGCGCTCCTTCATGCGGGGATCGCGGGTCAGGAAGCCGAGCGGCTTGAGGGTGGCGCGGTGTGCGGCGTCGATGTCGCAGATGGCGCGGGAAATGGCGTGGCGGATGGCGATGGCCTGGGCCTGGGGGCCGCTGCCGCGGACGATGACGTTGATGTCATACTTGTTCATCATCGAGACGGCTTGCAGCGGGGCGAGAACCGCGTTCTGCAGTTCGATGCTGGGAAGGTATTCCTCGAAGCTGCGGTCGTTGATGGTGATTTCTCCGGTGCCTTCGGACATCCAGATGCGGGCAACCGCGGTCTTGCGGCGG
>JAWVYP010000203.1:0-5020 GCA_033722655.1 Akkermansiaceae bacterium
GCCGAAACCGTGATCATCGCCCCCGCCAGGAAACAGAACAGCACCCCGTTGGTGACGTTGTAGAGCTTCACCATGCTGCTGCCGGCAATCTGCTCGAGCTGGTAGTAAAGGGTCATGCGCCGCTTCATGGCGATGGGCAGGACGAGGTAGCGCCAAGTCAGCACCGCAAGCACGTTGCCGATAAACAGACCAATGAAGAGGTCCTGCAAACTGGCACCCGCTGCGAGGAACAGCGGCCCGATCATGAATTCGGTTCCGGCAGCGTGCTCACCGGCATACATGCCCCAGAAAGCCTTGGGCCCCTTGAGCGCCTTTTGCGGCACTGGCTCGCGTTCGTATTCACCGCCTTCGATCTCTTCGACGGCCTCCTTTTCAATGTGGACGTTGGACATGGTATGGGTTGGTGGGTGGGTCGCTTCCTCGGTTGGTGGGTGGGTCGCTTCCTCGGTTGGTGGGTGGTCCTGCGAGGTTCGCTTGTTAGAGTGGATGGATTGGAGCAGAAAATCAGCGATTTGCCAGTACTTCGCGCTCGTACCTGTGGACTTCCTCCAGCCAGCCATCAGCGACGGGAACATTCTTGCTCTCGCAGTAGGCGTCCCAAACGGCTCCCCAGGGCATGCTCTTGAGTTCTTCCATCAGGGCGAGGCGGGTGGTCAGGTCCCCTGCCTTCTCGGCCTTGCGCAGAGCGGGCGGCTCAAGCATGGCCATCATCAGGCCCTTGAGGGTGTTGCGGGTGCCGATCACCCAGGCGGCGATGCGGTTGATGCTGGCGTCGAAGAAATCCAGACCGATGTGGGTGCGATCGAGGAACTTGTTGCGGACCAGTTCGGCGGTGATGGCTTGCAGTTGGTCATCGAAGCTTACCACGTGGTCGCTGTCCCAGCGAACCCCACGACTGACGTGCAACAGCACTTCGGGCACGTGCAGCATCACCGAACTCAGCTTGTCGGCAATGCTCTCGGTGGGATGGAAGTGACCGGCGTCCAGGCAGAGCACCTTCTGGTTCTTGATCGCATAACCCATGTAGAATTCGTGCGAGCCGACCACGTAGCTTTCGCTGCCGATGCCGAAGAGTTTGCACTCCACCGCATCCAAATGGTGCTTGGGGCTGAGCTTGCTGGCGAAGACCTGGTCAAGGGAGTCCTCGAGGCGCTGACGCGGGCCGAAGCGGTCCACCGGCGTGTCCTTGTAGCCGTCGGGAATCCACACATTGGTCACGGTCGGGCTGCCCAGCGCGCGGCCCATGGCGGCTCCCACCTCGCGCGAGGCCTGGCAATGCTCGATCCAGAAATCGCGGATCGCCTTCTTGGGATGGGAAAGCGTGAAGCCATCGGCGGCTTTGGGATGGGAAAAACAGGTCGGATTGAAGTCCATGCCCATCTTCTTTGACTTGGCCCAGTCGATCCAATTCTTGAAGTGGCGTGGCTTGATCTCGTTGCGATCCACCTTCTTGTTGCCGAATTCGCCATAGAAAGCGTGAAGATTGAGACGATGGGTTCCCGGAATCAGCGAGAGCGCCATGTCGAGGTCCGAGCGCAACTCATCGGGAGTCCGCGCACGACCTGGATAATTGCCGGTCACCGCCAAACCATCCCCCAAAGCTCCACCCGTATTCTCAAACCCGCCGACGTCATCCCCCTGCCAGCAATGCAGTGAAATCTGCACTTTGGAGAGTTTGCGCATCACCGAATCGGTGTTGACCCCCATGTCGGCGTAGAGAGCTTTGGCGGCGGCGTAGGAGCGCTGGCGGGCTTGCTTGGTCGATGGGCTGCGTTTCAAGGGTCCGGAATATGGGTTATTGGGCTCAAGCTGCCCTCGGAAGTGGGAGCGAAATTAGGAATCCACGACAATCAGCACAAGATTTATACGCCAAGGAAAAATCCGCAGCCGGACGGAGCCGGCTGCGGATTTTCAATCAACGCTAGCCCCAACACAGGGCTGGCCCCACAGAGATTCATTCGAGATTCAGGCCATTTTGGCCGTCGCGCTGCGGCTTGATGCGATCACCGGGCTTGGCGCGGTCGCGGCGATTCGGGCGCTTGGCGAACTCGTCGCGGCTGATGTCACCGCTGCTGTCGGCGTCGAGATGGCCGAAGAGCTTCTCGGCCCGGTCGGGATTCTTCTGGGCCCGCTCGCCGGACATGAATTCCTCCCTGCTGATCGAGCCATTGCCATCCTTGTCGAGATGCTTGTAGATCTCGGCAGGATTCGGGCGCTTGCGCTCACCCTCGCGGCGCTTGGGCTTGTGCTGGGCGAACTCGTTGGCGGTCAACTCGCCGTTGCCATCGGCGTCAATGTGGCCAAAGGCCCTATCGGCGCGTTCCGGATTCTTCTGGGCTCTTTCCGTGGCGAGGAATTCGGCCTTGCTGACCGAACCATTGCCGTCCTTGTCGAGATGCTGCATGAGCTTTTGCGGATTGCGCGCCTTGCGCTGGGCATTGCGATCGCCTTCGGCGAAACCGATGGATCCTGCAAGGGCCAGGATTCCGAGGATGTGGATTGTGGCTTTCATGGTTTGTGTGTGTTTTGATGTTCGGGCGGCTTGCTGGCGGGCACTTGCCGCATCTGAGAGGTGAAACCACAGAAGTCGGTTGAAGTTGCGCATTTCCCGCTTTTTTCATGAGGACTATCCGTGTCGGCCCATCTTTAGCCTTCTCGCGGACAGACCTATCCTGTTGCATTTCCCCACCCCATGAAGATCGGCATCGCCCAAATCAACCCCGTGATCGGTGACTTCCCCGGCAACGCCAAACGCATTCTCGCCGCCTATCGGGAATGCATTGAGGAAGGCGCGGAGCTGGTGTTGACACCCGAACTTTCACTCGTCGGCTACCCGCCCCGAGATCTCGTCTTCAAGTCCCAGTTCGTGCCCAAATGTCTGCAAGCCCTCGACTACCTGGCGGGAGAAACGCAGGAGGTGCCGCTGGTCGTCGGCTATGTCGATCACAATCACCCGACCCACCCGGGCAAACCCTTTCGCAACTCCGCCGCATGGCTGGAGGGCGGTGATATCCGCCACCGCATCCACAAGACCCTGCTGCCTGCCTACGATGTTTTCGACGAGCGTCGCTACTTTGAGCCCGCCGAGTCCAACCAACCCATCGAGTGGCAGGGCAAGCGCATCGGCCTGACCATCTGCGAGGACATCTGGACCGACGACTACCTGCATCGACCCTACTACAAGCTCGATCCCGTCAAGGCCCTCTCCGAGGCCGGGGTCGACCTCATTCTCAATCTCTCTGCTTCGCCCTTCCACTTGGGAAAACCGCTGCAGCGGCGTGCGATGATTGCCGGCATTGCCCACAAGACCAAGGCGCCCGTGGTCTACTGCAATGCCGTGGGTGCCAACGACCAGTTGATCTTTGACGGCCATTCCCTGGTCGCCGGAGCCAACGGCCGCATCGCCATTCAAATGTCGGGCTTCAGCGAGCAATGCCGCGTGGTCGATCCCTTTGGAGCGGTCGAGGATGACGTCGGTCTCGGCGACCCCGACATCGCCCAGCTCCATCAGGCCCTGGTGCTGGGCCTGCGCGACTACGTCACCAAATGCGGCTTCTCCAGTGTTTGCCTGGGTTTGAGTGGTGGCATCGACTCCGCGCTCACCGCCGCCATTGCCGCCGAGGCACTCGGTGGCGACAAGGTTCATGGCCTGACCATGCCCAGCCAATACTCTTCACAGGGCAGCATTGATGACTCCGTGGCACTCGCCAAAAAAATGGGAATCCGCTGCGAAGAAGTTGCCATCGGACCCGCTTTTGAGGCGATCAAGCAAACCATGGCACCCATCTTCGAGGGCCGCGACGAAGACGTGACCGAGGAAAATATGCAGGCCCGCCTCCGCGGACTGCTGCTGATGGCTCTCTCCAACAAGGACAACCACCTGCTCCTGACCACCGGCAACAAGAGCGAGATGGCCGTCGGCTACTGCACCATTTATGGCGACATGAACGGGGGCTTGGCCGTCATCTCCGATCTCCCCAAAACGAAAGTGTTCGAACTCGCCAAGTGGATCAATCGCGACGAGGAGATCATCCCTTGGAACACCATCAACAAGCCGCCCAGCGCCGAGCTTCGCCCCGACCAGAAGGACCAGGACAGCCTGCCTGAATACGAGGTCCTCGACCAGATTCTGGAGCTCTACATCGAGCATCACATGAGTGCCGATGAGATCATCGAGCGCGGCCACGACGAGAACACCGTGCGCTGGATCCAGCGTCGTGTGGATCTCAACGAGTGGAAGCGTCATCAGGCCGCACCTGGACTGCGCGTGACCTCCAAGGCCTTCGGCATCGGCCGCCGCATGCCCATTGCACAGCAATTCGTGGGATGAGGGGTCGCTGCGCTCCCGTCATTGGTCATGAGTCATAAGGGCTGGCGCAAATCTGGCGCGCCTGGTGGCTGACTTGCCACACGGGTGCAATCTCCTTCAATATCCAATCGTGCATCACACCAAGCCAACTCCGTCGCTCTCCATGCAGATACTGATGGGTATCGGGATCTTTTTGGTGACGTTTGCAGCTCCAGCCATTGGCGCATTTTCTCCACCTGGGGATTGGTATCAGGCCATCAACAAACCGAGTTGGAATCCGCCCGCCTGGATCTTCGGGCCAGTCTGGAGTGCCCTCTACCTGATGATGGCGACCGCCGCCTTTCTGGTGTGGCAAAAAGACGGCTGGAGCAGGGCGATGAACGCTTACGTCGTGCAGTTGATTTTCAATGCCGCGTGGACTCCCCTCTTCTTCGGCGCCCAGCGCATTGACTGGGCCTGTACCTGCATCATCGCCCTGTGGTTTGCGATTTTGATTACGATTCTGTGCTTCTGGAAGGTGAACAAAGTCGCGGCTTGGTTGATGGTGCCTTATTTGGGATGGGTGAGCTTTGCCACGGTGTTGAACGCGGCGCTTTGGGTGATGAATCGGTGAGGCTTATTGAGCAAGAGCACCCGCAGAGACTGCGAAGGGGACACACAAACTTGGGCTCGTTCCTCGCTCCAAGCTTTGTATGTCCCCGAGCGATCGAA
>JAWVYP010000204.1:0-4972 GCA_033722655.1 Akkermansiaceae bacterium
CGGATGCATGCCGCATGGACCTTGGAAGGACTGGGTGCCGCCACCCCGGAAACCGTGCGCGCGGCACTCAAGGATCCCCACCCGCAGGTGCGCATCGCGGCAATCCGGATCAGCGAAACCCTCTTCAAGGCGGGTGACGGAACCCTCGGCCATGACATCCGCAATATGATTTCGGATCCGGACGAGAAGGTGGTGATCCAGGCGATGATGACCGCCAAGCTCCTCAAGTGGCCCGACCAGTCCAAGCTCCTCGCAGATGCCATGGCTTCCAACAAGAGCCGGGGTGTGCAGGAAATCGGCACGCAGCTCAAGAAGGCGGGGGCGATGGCTCCGCGCAAGGTGACCGCGGAGCAAATGGCCTCCTACGAGCGGGGCCAAGTGATCTACAGTTCGCTGTGCTTCTCTTGCCACGGGGCTGACGGCACGGGCACAGAAATTCCGGGCAACCAGCTACTTGCGCCCGCGCTCAAGGATTCGGAGGTCATCACGGGCCACCACGGCATGTCGGTGCGCACGCTTCTTCACGGATTGACCGGGCCCATCGACGGGGTGAGCTATCCCGGGGAGATGATCTCCATGGAATCCAACGGCGATCAGTGGATTGCCGACGTGCTCTCCTACTGCCGCAACGGTTTTGGCAACACCGCCGGCTTCATTTCCAAGGAGCAGGTGGCCAAGGTAAGGGCGCAAACCAAAGAGCGCGAAAAACCATGGACCATTGAAGAGCTGCGCGCCGAGGCGCCTCAGGAGCTGGCCAACCGCGAGGCGTGGAAGCTGAGCTCCAGCCACGGCAGCAAGACCCTGGATGGCTGCGTGGACGGCAAGCTGGAGACCAGCTTTGTCACTGGCGCACCGAAGAGAAAGGGCATGTGGATCCAGGTGGAGCTGCCTGAGCCCATGCTGGTCAGCGGCATCAAGCTGGACGCAAGCCCCTCCCCCAAGAATGCCCCCGAGAACTGGCAGGTCTTTGTCTCCATGGACGGCAAAGAGTGGGGGCTGCCAGTGGCCAAGGGCAAGCCGGTGGCCCCACGCCAGGAAGGCGACAAGCTCATCGACATCAAGTTCCCCGAGCACAGCGCGCGCTTCGTGCGCTTCGTCCAGAACGGACACGCCCGGCACCACAACTGGTCCATCCATGAACTCCATGTGCTTGGCCGCGAGCCCATCGATTGATCCTCGCCACGCCATCATTCCCCATCATAGCCCGCATATTTCATGAAACCTCGGTCTGCGGCTTGTCCTTGCCGATGTTGCCTGCGTTCTCCTCGAAAACGCAGTTGGGCAGAGTGACAACTCAGACCGAACCGCGTTTTCAGCGTCGGCCTTGGCAAGATCGAGAATTCCTGCGCCTCGCCCACGAGAATCATGAAATATCCGGGATAGAGGCGCCCAGGCCAGCCTCGTGATGCCTTGCCCTGCCGGCGCCCCCCCGGGCTGCATTCCCGAAGCTGCTCTCCATCCGGCAACAAGCCGGAGCACGATTCCCGGTGGCCGGCCGCCATGTTCATCTCTTAAGATCAGGACGGCATGCAAGCGCGGCCCTTGAAAGCGCCTTCGGCTCACTTGGGAATCGCGCGCAGGGTGTAGTAGGCATCCAGGGTCTCTTCGGTCTGGACCCCTTCCAGCTTGTCGGCGGTGTCGGAGATCTCGATGTGGTAGACCTTGTCGAGCCAGGTGTCATCCTCTCCGAAGTCCTCAAGGGTCAGGTGGAGAACCTTCCGGTTTTCCGAAAGCTCCATCTTGCTGGGCCGGTGCCTCGCACGATCCCGCTTCGAGGAACCATACTCCTTGCTGTCCATATAGGTGAAGGAGCTGATGCGGATGCCCGGCATCTTGGCGTCTTCGGCAAAGGGAGCGGTGAAATGGAGATCAAAGCCCTTGGAGGTGCAGCTCACCTTGAGCAGGTCCCCCGGAATGGTCTTACCATCCCAGGCGATGCGCTGAAGCGCGTCCTCGTTGCCGCCGCTCGCATGCCATCCGCGACCGGTCTGGCCGAGCAGCAGACTGCCGTCTGGCAGGAAGCAGGGGCGCATCACCCCGGAGCGCAGGCCGCGGGCAAAGATGATCGCACAGCCCTGGTCGACACCATCGACGGTTTCCGTCACCACCCGAAAGACATTCGAGAGGGTCTGGTCGCCGATGAAGCATTGTCCGTCGTAGGGACCAAACTTGCCACCCGTCGTGTCCCATTCCGGATGTCCCGGAGCATTGGCGATCTTGCCATGGGGCAGCATGACCGCCCCCTTGTGGGTTTTCTTCAACCACTCCTCGATGTCGATCTGTTGCTCGGAAGTGATGCCCGGCAGATTCACCAAGGAGGAAGGGTGTCCGTAAAAATCGCCTTTCTCCAGAGCGACCCAGCGGGAGGTTCCCACATACTCGCCCTGGTTGTCGGCATACCACAGACGCCCGTCCGGACTGATGCCAAGGCTTGCCGGACTGCGCAGGCCAGATGCGAAGGGCTCGAACTTGCCCCCGGGCGTCACCCGGCACGCCCAACCGCGATACCCGCCGGTGGAGCCCATGAATTTTCCGCCGGCATTGAAGATGCCTTCGCCCCCGGCATGGGCCAGGTTGAGGTTGAAGTAGTAGTTGCCCTCGCTGTCGCGCACCGGCCCGTGCACATACTCGTGATAGTTGCCGCTGAAGCCAAAGTCGTCGCAGACGGTTTCAAAGACATCCGCGCGGCCATCCCCATCGGTGTCCTTGAGGCGTGTCAGCTCCGGCTTGTGGGCGATGACGATCTGGTCTCCCTTGTCATCCTCGATGCAAACCCCCATCACCTCCCAGGTGCCTTCGGCAAACAGACTCCACTTGCCATCGCGAATTCTCCACACGCCTGCGGCACGCGTGCCCAGCACAATGGTGCCATCCTTGGCGACTGCGATGCCGACGGCCTCAAAAATCTGGGTGCGCCCGTGGAGATCCTTGGGGGATTGCCAGGTGAAGGCGGAGTAACCGGGCTTGGTGGTGATGGCATAGGTCACCGGATCCCGTTTGCGCCGCTTGGGCTTCTTGACGATGGTTTCGGTTTCCACCAAGGCCTGCGGCTTCCAGTTTTCCTCGGAGCCATGCTCCAACTTGTTGGCAACGGCCTTGGGAATTTTCGCGCGGAACTGGTAGGTCTTCTCGCCCTTGGTCGCGGGCAGTTTCCAGAGGCCCTTTTCCAGAGTGCCGCCCTCGACGGTGGGCTCCAGCAGGAACTCATTGGCGAGCTGGAAGTGCTGGGGCTCGGCAAAGCGGCCCTGCAGGGTGACGTGGATGAGCCCGCCGTCGCTCAGGTTCACGGTCTGCTGGAAGCGGTTCTTGCCGACTCGCATCTGGAAGCTGGGCATGCCTGTTTGCGAATCGAGGTGGTAGCCGAGGAATTCGGCATCGAGGGCCGCCAGGCGATCCAGATAGTCGGTTTCGTGCCAGAGGTTCTCGGCCATGGCCTCCCGGTCATGGATGTCGGGTTCCTTGAACTCGAAGTCCACCGGCTGTCCCGAGCGAGTGAGGGGCGCCAACAAGGGTTTGGTATCCACATGGACACTGGCTTGCCTGCCCAGTTCGACGGGTCGGGTGCCGCGGCGTTGGAGCTCGTTTTCCATGTTGAGGAAGCCGCCGCTCCAGACCCGGCGCACGGTGAGCAGTCGCGGATCGAAGCTGTAGTTCATGCCATTGGTCAGGCCGACATGGATGGCGCGGGCACTCAGCCCATCGGCAAGCAGGCGAAACACGCGAACCCGGTCGGTGACCAGGATCTCATGGGCATTCGGATCCCTGGCGCTCTGCGCGTTCGCGTCCGCCTTGATCATCACCTTGGCTGGCCCGGCCTGATCCTTGTCGGCGAGGGTGCGCACGTAATGCCAGAGCGCTTCGAGTTCGTGATCGGAAATGACCTTCTTGGTGTAAGGCGGCATGACTTGCGCGTAGGTCTCGCCCTTGTTGTCGCCGGCCTCTGCCACGGCCAATTCGTCCCAGGCATTGCGGATGGACTTCACGAAGTAGGCCTTGTCCGCCTTCACCATGCTCCGCCTGCCCTCGGGGCCCACCTCGCGCTCACGAGCATTGCTCAGGAACAGGCCGTAGAGGTTGGGACCGGTCTTCATCGACAGGTCATTCTTTTCAATGGCGTGGCATTCCACGCAGCCCTTGCCCAGAAAGAGTTCTTTCCCGAGTTCGACCGCGTTGATTTCATTCTGGGCGGCCGCTGGCAGGGCGACACACGTGATGGCAAGGCAAAGGATGAGCTGCTTCATGAAGGTTCGGAGTCAACTCATGAAACGGAAATGCATTCGAAGATCTTGCAGGAGCCTGCTGCTCGCGGGGCGCATCCGGGTCCAGGGTGGATGCCCGAGTGCCGGCTTTGGCGCGGCTTTGGCGTTGAATTGCCGCAACCCGTGCCGGATGCTGGGTTGAAGTTGCTTCCTCCGGCTCCAGTTCGTCCGCTCACCGCTTGCTCCCATCCATCATGAATCATTCGAATCGGGCATCCGAGCCGCCAACTTCCTTCGTCAGTAAGGACATCGGGTGCATCGCATTGTTGCTGGCTGTGATCTTTGCGATCAGCTGGCCAGGGATGCAGTCGCCCTTGGTCTTTGACGATGTGGAGCAGATGGAGCACGTCGAGTCCTTTGACTCGTGGCACGAGTGCATCGGCGTGGACTGCTACGACTTGTTCCGGCCGTTCAAGAACTTCGCCTATCATGCCCTGCGCGATTCAACGGCCATTGTCCGCCATGGGTTTACCCTGAGCCTGTTCATGCTGGCCGCCTGTGCAGTCTACCTGCTGCTGCGCCGGCTCTTGGGCACATCCGGCTGGGCCCTGACCGGTGCCATGTTGTGGGCAACTTCACCGACCCATGTCAGCAGCGCCATCTGGTTGAGCGCCTTCAACATCAGCCTTTCGCTGGCACTCGCCTGCGCCTGCATCACCTGCCATGACCTGTCCCGGCAACGGCCCGGCAGGCAATTGGGATGGTCTGCGCTC
>JAWVYP010000205.1:0-4967 GCA_033722655.1 Akkermansiaceae bacterium
TGGCGGCAAGCTGTCGACCTAGCCATGGCGATCATCCCCCGGGAGAACATCGAACAAGTCCTCAACGCGACCGACATCGTCGATCTCGTCCAGGGATACGTGCCGCTCAAACGCGCCGGGGCCCAATTTCGCGCCAATTGCCCCTTTCACAACGAGAAGACGCCTTCCTTCTACGTCAACCCGGCCCGCCAGTCCTTCCACTGCTTCGGCTGTGGTGCTGGTGGCGACGCCATCACCTTCGTGCGCGACTACGAGAACCTGCCCTTCACCGAGGCGGTGCGCAAACTCGCCCAGCGCGCCGGCGTGCCCCTGCAGGAGGAGCAGAGCGATCCCAAGGCCGAACAGAAACGCCGCCGCAAGGGCCGCCTGCTCGACCTCCACCGCGAGGCCGCCGCCTGGTTCCACGAACTGCTGATGACCGACCCGGATGCCGAGCACGCCCGCGCTTACCTCAAATCGCGCGGCTTTGGTCGGGAGATGGCCAAGAACTGGAACATCGGCTGGATGCCCGACAAGCCGCAGCGCTTCTTGCAATGGGCCAAGGAACACAAGTTCAGCGGTCTCGAGCTCAGGGACTCGGGCATCTGCAACCTGCGCGACGAGAGCAATCCCGCCGCCGGCCTCTTCGTGCGCTTTCTCGATCGCCTGCTGTTTCCGGTGCACAACGAAATTGGGGACGTCATCGCCTTCAGCGGCCGCCAGCTGCGCGAGAACAAGAAGAGCGGCAAGTACATCAACTCACCCGAGACTTCTATCTTTCGCAAGTCACGCACCCTCTACGCCCTGGACAAGGCACGCAAGCCCATCCTCAAGGAGAAGGCCGCCTTGCTCTGTGAGGGCCAGCTGGATGTGATCTCCTGCCATGAACAGGGCATTGAACACGCCCTCGCTCCGCTGGGCACCGCCTTCACCGAGGAACACGCCCGCCTGCTCAAGCGCTACACCGGCCACGTGATCGCCTGTTACGACGCCGACGCCGCCGGCGTGAAGGCCTCCGAGCGCCTGTTCCGGGAACTTGCTCCCACCGGGCTCTCGATGCGTGTGGTCTGCATGCCCGAAGGAGAGGATCCCGACACCTACCTCAAGAAGCACGGCACCGAAGCCTTTCGCACCCTGCTCGACGAGGCCAAGGAGTTCTTCGACTTCAAGCTCGACCACGCCCGCGAGCAGGGCAGCCTCAAGGATCCGACCCAGCGCACGGCAATCCATGACGAATGTGCCGAGATGCTCGCCCTGGTGGGTGACATCGCCGCCCGCGAAAACCAGATCAACACGGTGGTCGCCCACCTCCAGACCTCCTCCCAAGCCCTGCGCGAGCAAATCTCACGCATCAAATCCAAGCCCAAGCGGACCTATCGCGAGCCGCAGGCCGATGAATCCAGCCAAGCCCCTGCCGAGCCAACTCGGATGCACCGCATCGTCGCCTTTCTCTGCCATCTCGCGCTGAGCTCGGAAACCGCCCAGAACCTGCTCGGCGAACAGTTTGAAACCATTCACGAGGCCGCCCGCTGGGTGGAAGGCGTGCCCCTCCTGGAGACCATCCTCGGTGCGGCTCCCGATCCCAAGTCCACTGCATCGGTCAACGCCTTCATCGGCAGCCTGCCGGAATCCGACCGCCGGGCACTGATGAACCAGGCCGGACTGGAAGGCGCACCCGGGGACGCCATGCAAGCTGCAGAATATGCCCTGGCCCTGCTCTCCAGTACCGTCCTGCAGAAGCGCGACGCCGCCATCAAGGCCGCCCTCAAGGAACCCAACCTGGCTCCCGAGCGCATGGTCCAACTGCTGGAAGAAGCCAAGGAGCTCAGCACCCTGATGCGCGGCAGCGGTCGCTTCGAATTCGACGACGAACTCCCCGCCTCCACTTACAAAGAAAAGGAACCCGCCTGGAAGAAACAGTGGCGTAAAAACAATTGAACCACAGCAGAGGCCTTGCACGCCGCAGACAGCCTCGCCCACGAGAATCATGAACGATCCGGGCTAGGCGTAGTTTGGAGGGGCACAAACGCAGCGGATTGGAGCCATCGCCTTCCTTCGAACGAAAAACGCCCCACTCGCGTGAACGAGTGGGGCGTGATCGAAAGAAGCGGATATGCTCAGTAGCGCTGAACTCGGGTGTGGCTGTAGTAGCTCTCAAAGCCGAGTTCGGGCGGAAATTCGGAAAGACCCTGGGTGTGGTTCATTTCGATCCGGTTGTCCTTGCCACACTGCTTGTACATGGGGCGGAAAGTACCGCTATTGGTCGGAGCGTAGAAAGTCACCAGTTCTAGGAAGCCGTAGCCGAGTCGTTGGCCGGTGCGTTTGAAGCCTTCAACCACTCCCCAGCTGTAACCGGCATTGTGGCCATAGGAACGGGTCTTTCGGGCCATCTGCTCGGGAATTTCCACCCAGCCGTAGAGAATGTTGCCCAGTGCGCGACCCAGCTTGCGGGTCGGGGTGTATTGGGCGCCCGGCGGATTCTGGATGTCGGCCGGAGCCGCCATGGACAGGGCGAGGAAGGCGGATGCGAAAACGAGGAGTTTTTTCATGCTGAATGGATTCTAGGGGCCAAAAATGGCCATTGGCAACGTGATTTTGTCGATATTTTCAGAACTCTCCGACGCGCTCAGAGTTCGAAACTGAGCACGCGAATGATGCCGGGGGTCGCCTTGAGTGCCTCAAGCAACTTGGCTGGCGGCTCGGTATCCACCTCGAGCACAGTCACCGCGCGGCTGTGGTCGGAGGTCCGGCTGAGCGCCATGTTGGCGATATTGACCTCGGCTTGACCGAGCATGGTGCCAAGCTGGCCGACGATGCCGGGGCGGTCGTCGTTCTCGACGAAGAGCAGGCGGCCGCTGGGGCTGGTTTCGACGTTGTGGCCTGCGATGTGGACAATGCGAGCGGACTTGCCGTAGAAGGTGCCCGCCACGCGACAGGTTTCCTCGCCCTTGATGGCGGTGACCTCAATGAGTTCGGTGCAGTTGGTGGCCAAGGCCACGGTGGACTCCCCCACTTCCAGACCGTGGAGCTTGGCGACGGCGGGAGCGTTCACCAGGTTGACCTGGGCCTCATTGTGGGCACCAGCGAGGTAGCCGGTGAGTGTCTGGCGGGTGATCAGCTCGGTATCGAGATCGGAGACCGGCCCGAGGTAGGAAACCTGGAGGGTGTCGCATTGGGCGGGAGCAATCTTGGCGAGCATCTTGCCCAGCGAGCTGGCGAGATCGAGGTAGGGACCGACACTCTCCAGGGTCTTGCTGTCGAGGTTGGGCATGTTGACGGCGTTGCGGATCTCGCCGGTGAGCAGGTAGTCCTTCACCTGATGGGCCACGTCGATGCCGACGTTTTCCTGGGCCTCGGCAGTGGAGGCACCCAGATGCGGAGTGAAGACGGCCTTGGGTGCTTCAAAGAGCGGGAAGTCGGCAGGCGGCGGTTCCTCCTCGTAGACGTCGAGGGCAATGCCGGCGAGCTGACCACTGTCGAGCAGTTCCTTGGCGGCGGCTTCGTCGACCAGACCACCGCGCGCACAGTTGACCACGAGTGCTCCGGACGCCATCAGCGACATGCGCTCCTTGTTGAGGATGTGCTTGGTCTCGGGAGTCATCGGAATGTGCAAGGTCACCACATCCGCGCCCTTGAGGGCTTCGTCCGGGCTTTCGGCGAGTTCAACCTTGAGCGACTTGGCGCGGGCGGCGGTCAGGAAGGGATCGAAGGCCACCACGCTCATGCCGAAGGCCTGGGCACGCTTGGCGAATTCGGTGCCGATGCGCCCCATGCCGAGAATGGCGAGGCGCTTGCCGTTCATCTCAACCCCGGTGTAGAGCTTGCGGTCCCAGCGGCCCTCAATCATGGAGGCGTGGGCCTGTGGGATGTTGCGCGCCAGCGAGAGCATCAGGCTGAAGGCGTGCTCGGCGGTCGAGATGGTGTTGCCGCTGGGGGTATTCATCACCACCACGCCGTGGTCGGTGGCGCAGTTGCGGTCGATGTTGTCGACACCCACGCCGGCACGACCGATCACCTTGAGACTCTTGGCGGCGGCGAAGACCTCGGGAGTGACCTTGGTCTGGGAGCGGACCACGAGTCCGTGGTAGTCGCCGATGATCTTGATCAACTCCTCGGGAGCCAGCCCGGTGTTGACGTCCACTGAGATACCCTCGGCCTGTTGGAGGGCTTCCACCCCCCGCTCCGAGATCGGATCCGAAACCAAAACGCGATAGTCTGCCATAGGTGGAGTGGCGTAACCCAGCCCATGGTCGCTGGCAAGGGTTAGGAACAAAAAGATGAGCCAAAACCGCGCCACTGGGTTGCCTTCCCAAGGCGCGTCGTTCACAGTCCCACTCGTGAACCTGCCCAACAGCATCACCGTCGCCCGGCTCCTCCTGACCGGGGTGTTCGTGGCGGGAGCAACCATGGAGAGCACGTTGGGACATTGGATCGCCCTGATCGCCTTTGTGGTCGCCGCCATCAGCGACTTTCTCGACGGCTACCTCGCCCGCAAGATGGGCCTGGTCACCAACATGGGCAAACTCATCGACCCCCTGGCCGACAAGATCCTGGTCAGCGCCGCCTATGTCTACCTGACCGCCCAAGGCTTGTGCCCGGTCTGGATCACGGTGGTCATCATTGGCCGCGAATTCCTGGTCACCGGCCTGCGCCAACTCGCAGTGGAAGCCGGCCAGGTCATCCCCGCCGACTGGCTCGGCAAGTGGAAGACCGGCGCCCAGCTCTGCTTCTGCATCACCGGCCTCACGCACTTTACCTTCCAGAGCTTGAGTGACGAGAACCCCGCCGTCGCCTTCTTCCAAACCCTCTCCGCCGAGAGCAGCTGGCTGCTGATCGGCTCGCTGTGGGCCTCGCTCATCCTGACCGTGTGGTCGGGATGGAACTACACGTGGAACGCGCGGAGCTTGATTTCAGGGAAGAACTCTTAGTTCGAAGAGCAACGGTAGCGGCGGTCTATGACCGTCGACCTAACCCGGGTATTTCATAAA
>JAWVYP010000206.1:0-4963 GCA_033722655.1 Akkermansiaceae bacterium
CCTCGCCGAGCAGGGTGGTCAGTTTGCCGGTCCACTTCTTCGACTTCATGGGCACCGAGCCCATGTGCAGCACCAGATAGCCAGCCTCGAACTGCTCGCACATCTCGAGGCTGCGCAGGGTCATGTCCATCGCCCGCTTGCGGTCCTGGGGGCGGTGGGAGGTGAATTCGAAGGCGTCCGGGGCATCGATCATGACCTCGACCGGGGAGGGGAAGTAATTGTGGATGCCACAGCAGCGAAAAAGCCCCCGATCCCAAGCCTTCTTGATGCCGGGAAGCTTGCTGATGGTCATGCCGTGGGAGAGCTCGATGTGCTCGAATCCCAAGTCGACGATCTCCTCGATCATCGCCTCACCATCGGTGTGGCGGCTATTGTTCCAACATGACGAAAAAGCGAGCACGCAGCGATCGTAGTAGGGCATGCATGGAAGGTCATGCCGAAATCCACGAAGAGTGCCAAATGGTGCCCAAAACTCCCCCTCAAATCGCCCCCGAAACTTCCCGATTCCACTTGCACCAAGTAAGTTGCAGGGCTACCGACCAGTCGATGAAAGCCAGCATCATCCTTCCCCTAATCGCGTTTGCGCTCCTGCCCTCCTGCGGCAGTGAGAAGGGGGAGACGATGGAAGAGGTTGTGGTGACGGAAACGCGCCGTGAGACCATGAGAGACATGCCTCCCAGGCTCCACGCCACCAGTGACGAGCGCTTTCGCAACTCCCGAAGTTCCCCCGTCAGTGCCCCAACTCCGGATGGATGGTTGCAGGTTCCGGCGACCGAGTTTCGCCTCCTCAATTACCGCTTCGGAGACGAGGGCGCCGGTGAAGTCTGGGTGTCGCTTGCAGGTGGCGGGCTGGTCGAAAACCTCAATCGCTGGCTGGGCCAGTTTTCACTCGATCCCGTGGACGCAGATACCCTCGAAACTTGGGGCAAGGTGCCGGTGGGGGATTACGAAGGCATTTGGGTGGAAGCATCCGGCACTTACAGCCCGGGCATGGGGCAAGCTCCCCGAGGAGAACAGGCTCTTGCCGGAGTCATTGTCGAGGGTGAAGACGGTTTGCTGACCATCAAGATGGTGGGTCCCATCCCGGATGTGCAGGCTCAGAAGGACGCGCTCAAGGAGTTCGCCGCTTCCCTCGAATGGAAGCAACCCTGAACCACGCCGCATGAACGAAACCGACTCCAAATCCAAATCGCCAGCGATGACGGCGCGCCTCATTGGCAAGCGCTGCCTTGATTGGTTGTCGGGTTTTGGTCTGGCGACCAGTCTGCTGCTCCTGATGGGCCTGCTGACCTGGTTTGCGACTCTCGAGCAGATTGACATCGGCCTCCACGCTACTCTCAAAAAGTATTTCAGCTGGGAATCCTGGTATCTAATTCCCGAGATCAACGGCAAGATGGTGGGCATTCCCCTCTATTGCGACGCCGAGTTGCTCGGCATGCATTTCAACTGGAGTTTCACCATTCCCGGCACGGAGCTGGACACCATTCCACTGGTCCTGCCCAGTGGCTACTGGGTGGGGGCGCTACTGCTGATCAACCTGATCCTCGGAGGAGTGGTGCGTGCCCGCAAAGGATGGAGTCAGGCTGGCAATCTGGTGGCTCACTCCGGCATCATCCTGATGCTGGTGGCGGGTGGAGTGGCTCATCACTTTGAAGAGCGTGGGAACATGGCCATCGAGCCGGGCGATATGAATGATGCGGCCCAGGACTATCATGAGCACGTGGTCGAGATCCTTGAACTCGACGAAGCGGGTGAAATCGGCACCATTCACGTGATCCGCGGCGAGCACATCATGGATCTTACGGAAGGCAGGTCGCGCATCATCCGTTTGCCGGATCTGCCCTTCGATCTGCAGCTCGCGGGTTATGTCGAAAACGGCTACCCCAGACACCAGCATGAGCGTGCGCCGCGACTCAAAGAGCGTGTGGTCGATGGATACTACATCGAGGAGCTGGAACCCAAGACCCAGGCAGAACTCAACCATGGCGCCATCTACGGTCGCATGATCCACTCGGATGGCAACAAGGGTGCCCCTTTCATCCTAAGCGGACTCTCTTTCTACCCTCATACCCTTGAGCATGAGGGCAAACTCTATGCGGTCCAGATGCGCAAGCGACTGTGGCCCATGCCATTTGCCTTGAGGTTGGACGATTTTACCGCGGAATTCCATCCTGGGACCCGGCGACCCTCCAAGTTTGTGAGTGAGGTCACCCGCATTGAGGGAGACGCCCGGTCGCAGGCGACCATTCGCATGAACCAGCCCTTGCGCTACGGGGGGTTGACCTTTTATCAGGCGAGTTATGGCCCCCAGGATGCAGGCCCCGAGGATGAAATGTACACAGTTCTGGAAGTCGTATCCAATCCCGCAGACAAGTGGCCCGAATATGCTCTCTACATCGTCACCGTCGGTCTGCTGGTTGCTTTTATCATCAAGCTAACGGTCTTCCTCAATCGCCAATCCAGAAAGCGAGCTTCATGAATTCTTCCCTGATCATTGTGATGCGCTGGGTTGTGGCGGTGCTCATCTGCCTCGATCTTACCAACTCCATCTACAAGGTGGCCAAGGAGAACCGCTCCAAGGGCGAGCCTCCGGTCATCGAGGGGTATGAGCCCTGGTCGAAAGAAGTTCTTGAGCTGGCTGGCAAGCTGCCCGTTCAGGATGGAGGGCGGGTCAAGCCGCTCTCAACCTACGCTCGGTTCACCATGCTGCGTTTGCGTGGAGATCGCAGCATGAAGATCAGGGACGGGGAGGGAGAAGTTCACAAGATCGGCGCCACTGCCTGGTTGCTCGACTGCCTGTTCCGGCCAGCCATTGCAATGGAGTTGCCGAGCTTCCGCATCGACAATGCGGATGCCCTCAAGGCGATTGGGGTCGAGACCCGCGGACGCCGCGACCGCTACAGTTATTCCGAAATCGAGAAGGGGCGCGAAAAGCTCACGCAATTGTCTGAAATCTATGGCGCGATCGATTCCAAGGAGCGCGAGCCGGTCGAGGGGCAGATTGTCGATCTGGATCAGAACATGCGGCTCTTCGAGACCCTGTTTGTCCATTTCAACTTCGCGCGCAATGGAATCGTGTTGGTCGGGTCGGGCGATGAGGACGGGATCGACAAAAGAGCCAATGTGAGCGCTTTCATGAAGATGGCTCCGCAATTGCGCGCTGAAATCAACCGGATCGAACGCAGTGGCGAGCGAATGCCACCCCAGATCATGTCGCTGCTGGATCAGATCACCCAGCAATCCAACTTCGCCAAGTTCAGCCTTTTCCCACTGCCGCCGCTCGAGAACAAACATGATGAGTTGGTAAGATGGGACAGTGCAGGTAAGGCCATCTTTTCAGTGATGACCGGCGACAACGTGGACCCTGCCACCTCAATCGAGGATATCGAGCATCTGGAAAGTCTGGTCAGAAAGGTCGAAGAACCCGATGGGTTCAGGGCTGAGTTGGAAAAGTTCAACAATCACATCGCCGCGCGCAGTGCAGGTATGGAGTCCGTGGAGACCATTGGAATGGAGCATGCCTACTACAAGGTCGGCTGGTTCAAATGGGCCATGGCTTTCTTCCTTCTCGGCACACTCTGCGCCATTCCCATGTGTCTTCTCGGATCCAGTTTGCCGGGCAAGATTGCCTATTGGTCTACCTCGGTGCTGACGGGACTCGGTACGCTTTGCTGCATCATCGCCATCGTGATCCGATGCCTGATCATGCATCGTCCACCCATTGGCAACCTTTACGACACCATCATTTTCATTGCGGCAGCCGTGGCGCTTCTCTCCTTGGTGTCCGAGTGGATGACCCGGCGCCGCTTTGCGCTGACCTTGGGTCCGGTGCTGGGGCTTATCCTCATCACACTCGCCTGGCGCTTTGAGACCGGAGATGCCAGCGACCACATGGATCCACTGGTGGCGGTGCTGGATTCCAACTACTGGCTGACCACCCACGTCATCACCATCACCCTCGGCTATGCCGCCGGACTGCTGTCGGCTTTCCTGTCCGCGAGTTACATTCTAATGCGCGGTCTGCGCCTAGATTCAGAAGGATCCGATGCGCGCCGCATGCTGACCCGGGCCACCTATGGCATGCTTTGCCTGACGCTCTTGCTCTCACTGGTGGGTACCGTTCTTGGCGGCATTTGGGCAAACGATTCCTGGGGGCGCTTCTGGGGCTGGGATCCCAAGGAGAATGGTGCGCTGATGATCGTCATCTGGGTGTTGGTCATCTTGCACGCCCGAATGGGAGGTTATATCCGTGAGTGGGGACTGCACATTGCGACCGTGTTTACCGCCATCGTGGTAACCTTCTCCTGGTGGCATGTGAACTTCCTCGGAGTGGGGCTGCACAACTACGGCTTCACCTCCGGCAAGGACGCGATCTGGGGTTTCTACCTGCGCATCGCCATCCTCATTGGCTTGGGCATTTTCTTCGCCTCGTTGGAGAAGGCCAACCGCAAGAAGGTTGAGGGCAAGAAGGGTGGGGATGCATTGCCAGCTTGAGGAGAGTCTAGCTAACCCGAATCTTTCATGAAATATCCGGGCTAAAGAACCAATAAAATCGATTCTGCTGGCTGGAATTGCTTCTCTGAAGCTTCCCACTTCGCCTAGTCCTATCAATGCAATAGAGAGTGGATCGATCTGGCTGTATGTAAAACAGCCTTCGACAAGAACTCGGCTTGCCAGCCGAAGCCTTGGCGAAGGCTGGTGGAGCGTAGCGGATTCGAACCGCTGACCCCTTGCATGCCATGCAAGTGCTCTACCAACTGAGCTAACGCCCCTTTCAGATCATCCTTCCGGGTGGGCGGGAGGTTTAGTGTGGGGCCAGAATTGGAGCAAGCGGATTTTTGGGATTTTAGGTATTTTTCCGCCCCGCCGGAATTTCACTTTGCCTGATTCGGGTGTCCCTTATGCTGCCGCCATGTCCAAATACGCAGGTGAGCAGGTCTTGGTGGTGAAACGCGCATTGCTC
>JAWVYP010000207.1:0-4954 GCA_033722655.1 Akkermansiaceae bacterium
CGAGACCTCGTCCCGTGCCTCCTGGATGGATTTCAGGGCATCAAAAAGCGCAAAGAGCAGCACCCACAGCGAAACCAGGGCGCAACCGCTCCACCACAGCAGAAACCGCCAGAGGACATCCTCCAGCCACGCGTCGATCACCCACAGGCCGAGGGCCAGCAGGACCAGCGCGACCATCAGGCTGATTGCCAGCGCGCGCCGCCTCAATCGACGATCCGAGAGGATCGCCTGTGCCACTGCCTTGTCTGCTTGCCAGTCGCTCATCACAGTTCAGGCCCGATCCAGAGCGGGCCGAGGTACAGCATGTACCAGTTCCAGATTTTCCATCCTCCAAGCACCCAGGTAATGGCCGCCATCGCCAGGTAGGGTCCGAAGGGAAGGTTCCGCCCAAATCCGACACGGTAGATGATCGCCGCAAGCAGGGCCAGGAGCGAAGCGGCAAACAGCGTGTATATCGCCCCACCCCAGCCCAGGAAGGCGCCGATCATGCCCATCAGGTGCACATCGCCGAAACCCATGGCCTCGCGTGGAATTGTCACCCGGGTCGCCGTGCCATCCAGGGATTTCATCTCACCGATGGAGCGCACGCTGCCATCGGGCAGCTCGATCTCCTGTTCGCGGATCACCAGGCACCCCCCCTCCTGCGCTTCGCCATCCACCCGGATTTCAGCGCATTCGATCAGCAGCCGATCCGAGGGGCGGTTGAAGAGATCCCACCATTCGATTTTCTCCTTTTCGATGATGAAGAGCAGTGGATCGACCTCATTGTCCGGCTCCTCGAGGTGCCAGGCCTCCGCCGACTCGAAGTGCATCTGGCGTTTGCCGAAGGCCAGCTTGCCGAGGTTGACCACCCCCCACAGGCCGAAGAAGCCGACCGCGAAGCCGATGGCACTGTCGATCAGGCCATCCCAGCGGCCATCCAGGTAGCCGGCCATGTTGGACTGCAGCGGCCAGACCGCCGCACCGATCAGACCGACCACCGATCCCGCCCAGGTCAGGGCCGTGGGAATGATCATGTGGTCGGCATCGATGAAGGTGATGGCCACCAACAGCGAGACGAAGATCCAGAGGAAGAGAACTGCCAAGGGAGGCGCGCCTTGCTGCTGCACCACCCACCACATCGCCGCGAACAGCAGCCCCGTGAGCAACTCCACAGCAGGATAACGAATCGAAATCGTCTCCTTGCAGTTGGCGCACTTGCCCCGCAACCAGATCCAACTGATGACCGGCAGGTTGAGCCACATCGGGAAGTGATACTTGCACTTCGGGCAAAAGGAGCGGTTGGGATCATTCACCGACATGCCCAGCGGCAGCCGATAGATCACCACATTGAGAAAGGATCCAATGCAGGAACCGATCAGCAGGGCGGGAATGAACCAGAAGCAGTGGTCGAAAGGAGGATGAAACAAGGTGATTCATTCTCTAGGCATGCCTGCAACTGCCAAGGAGAAAGATGGTTCGCCTGTAGCGGCGGTCTATGACCGTCGGGTATTTCGGGTCGACGCTCATAGAGCGCCGCTACAGTTGCGTGTCCCCACGAGGGCCATTTCGCTCCTCTTTGCCATTCACAATCACTCAAGCCCCCCCTAACCTCCCGTCCATGCCCTCCGCCAAGGCCCTGCGCGATGCCATCCGGGATGTGGTCGATTTCCCCAAGCCCGGCATCGTTTTCAAGGACATCACTCCCATCCTCGCCGATGCGGAGCTCTTCCGCAGCTCCATCAGCCTGATGGCCGAACTTGTCGCCGACCAGAAGGTGGACAAGGTCATCGGCATTGATGCGCGCGGTTTCATCTTCGGCGCCGCCCTCGCCGACCGGCTGGGCACGGGCTTCGTACCGCTGCGCAAGGCTGGTAAACTGCCCTGGGAAACCCATCAGCAGTCCTACTCTCTCGAATACGGTGAGGCGACCATCGAGATCCACAAGGACGCCATCCAGGCCGGCGAAAAGGTTCTACTCGTCGACGACCTCCTGGCCACCGGCGGAACGGCAGCTGCTGCCCAACAACTCATCGGCGAACTCAAAGGCGAGCTCCTCGGGCTCATCGTGCTGGTCGAACTCGTCTTCCTCGATGGCCGCAAGAAGCTGGGAAATACTCCCGTTCATTCCATTCTCCAGTATTAGGCCGCCATGCGGCCGTCCAATGTCAAAGGTCTCAAAGTCATCACTGAATCGCTGGTGCGATTGATTCATCGCGCAATTGCCGCGAGAGCGGCACTGATCTTGACCTGAGACCTTCGACTTTGGACCTTGGACCAGACATTCGCCTTCTTTAGTTCTCAAATATTCGATTTCAAAATTCATGTCCTTCGCAAATTACAGCTCCACCCTCATCCGCTATCCCGATCTCGGCTTTTCGCTCGACCTGTCCCTGATGGACATCGAGCCCTCCTTCCACGAAGACATGGCTCCAAAAATCGAGAAGGCCTTTGCTGACATCGTGGAACTCGAAAACGGCGCCATCGCCAACCCCGACGAAGGCCGCATGGTGGGCCACTACTGGCTGCGCCGCCCCGAACTGGCTCCCAACGAAGAACTCAAAAAGGCCATCACCGAGCCCCTCGAGGACCTCAAGACCTTTGCCGCCAAGGTGCATGCCGGTGAGATCGCTCCTCCGAGCGGTGGCAAATTCGAGCAACTGCTGCTAATCGGCATCGGCGGCTCGGCTCTCGGACCCCAACTGGTCGCCGAGGCCCTGGGTAGCGACACCAAGCTGCCCATCCTCTTCTTCGACAACACGGACCCCGCCGGCATGGACGAAACCATCGAGGCGGCCTCCGCCATCGGTCTCGACAAGACCCTGGCCATGGTCATTTCCAAGTCCGGCGGCACGCCGGAGACCCGCAATGGCATGCTCGAAGCCAAGGCCGCCTACGAGAAGGCCGGCCTCACCTTTGGTCCTCACGCCATTGCCATCACCGGCGAGGGCTCCAAGCTCGACGGCTTTGCCGACGAGCACCAGTTCATCACCAAGTTCCCCATGGAGGACTGGGTCGGTGGTCGCACTTCCGTCCTCTCCACTGTCGGCCTGGTGCCCGCCGCCCTGCAAGGCGTCGACATCGATGCACTGCTCGCCGGTGCCGCCATCATGGACGAAAAGACCCGCCAGCCCATCCTCGGCGACAATGCCGCCATGCGTCTGGCCCTCGCCTGGCATGCGGGGTCCAAGGGCAAGGGCGAGAAGGACATGGTCGTCCTGCCCTACAAGGACTCGCTGGTGCTCTTCTCCAAATACCTGCAGCAGCTCATCATGGAGTCGCTGGGCAAGGAGAAGGACCTCGACGGCAACACCGTCCATCAGGGCCTCGCCGTCTACGGCAACAAGGGCTCCACCGACCAGCACGCCTACATCCAGCAGCTGCGCGACGGCGTGAACAACTTCTTCGCCTGCTTCATCGAGGTCCGCAAGGGGCGCGAGGGCCAGAGCATCGAAGTCGAACCCGGCATCAGCTCCGCCGACTACCTGCAGGGTTTCCTGCGCGGCACCCGCAAGGCGCTCCACGCCGCTGGCCGCAAGTCCATCACCATCTCCATTCCCGAGGTCAACGCCACCACCCTCGGCCAGCTCATCGCCCTCTTTGAGCGCGCCGTCTCCTTCTACGCCTCACTGGTCAACATCAACGCCTACCACCAGCCCGGGGTCGAGGCCGGCAAGAAGGCCGCAGGCGTGTTTCTCGAATTGCTGACCCAGGTACGTGGCGAGGTCGATGGAGAAGCCAAGACCGCCGAGGAGATTGCTGCGGCCATCGATGCGGATGCCGAGGATGTCTATCACTGCCTCACTCACTTGGAAGCCAATGGTGAGATTCAGGTGAAACTGGGTGACACAGTGACCGAGGATCGGTTCAGCAAATAACTGTAGCGGCGGTCTATGACCGTCGGGCATTTCGGGTCGACGCTCATAGAGCGCCGCTACAACAAAAAAAGGCCGCCAGGAAATCCTGACGGCCTTTTGGTTGATGTTTCTTTCGCTTAGGCGCTGGCTTGCTTCTTCTCGAGAGCAGCCTTGGCTTGGGCGACGATGGCCGAGAACGCGGCGGCGTCATGAACAGCGAGGTCAGCGAGGATCTTGCGATCGGTCTCGATGCCTGCGGCCTTGATGCCTTCGATGAAGCGCGAGTAGGTCAGACCTTCGGCGCGGGCAGCGGCATTGATGCGCTGGGTCCACAGACGACGGAACTGGCCTTTACGCTTCTTGCGGTCGCGGTATTCGTATTGCTGAGCCTTGCGGACAGCGTCCTTGGCGTAGCGATAGAGCTTCGAGCGGAATCCGCGGAAACCCTTGGCGCGTTGCAGGACGCGCTTGCGGCGCGCGCGGCTGGCTGGGGAGTTGGTTGCACGTGGCATGTTGTCTTATCGGTTTTGAACAAGTCGTTTCTTATCGTTCCTTCTACAGTCTCACTTGTTCGTGTCTCCCGGTGGGGATCAGGCTGTATGAAGGCCGTTCGAGTCGCGAACGGGGGCGTGGCTGATGCCGCGCATTCGGGTTCAATGGAAGGGCAGGTTCTCTTTGACGTTTTTGATGTCAGCGTCGGAAACCAGGGCTGCTTGGCCGAGACGGCGTTTGCGTTTGCGGTTCTTGTTTTGAAGCAAGTGCCGCTTGCCTTGGTGGCGACGGAGGACTTTGCCCGTACCAGTGACCTTGAAGCGCTTGGCAACGGCTTTCCGTGTCTTTGCTTTTCCGGATACTCTTGGCATGGGGCGGGCAAACTAGTCGCCTGTGACCGGCTGACAAGGCAAAAGTGGCAGTATTGCCCCGGAAATCGTTGGTTCTAAGGGTAAAACCGCGAATGAACGCGAATTCACGCGGAATTGCCCTAAAAGCGGGCAGGGACGCCTCCCCGAGGCGTCCGGAGGCTGACACAACAATGAACTCTCCATGCGTAGCCCGCCTGACGTGGCAGAGAGAATTGTATATCCAATGGCCTTCGGAGTTCCGGACGCCTCGGGGAG
>JAWVYP010000208.1:0-4943 GCA_033722655.1 Akkermansiaceae bacterium
CCTTGACCAGCGAATCGATGGAGAGGATGTCCAGGTGGGTGGTCGGCTCATCCATCAGCAAGAGGTTGGGTGGGTCGACCAGGAACTTGACCAGGTTGAGGCGCGACTTCTCACCACCGGAAAGGACCGAGCAGCGCTTTTCGACGTCGGCGCGGCGGAAGAGGAAGGTGCCGAGAATCGAGCGGGCGTCCTCCTCGCGCAGTTCCGGTGAACAGCCCATGACCTCCTCGAGCACGGTGTTGTCCTCGTTGAGCGAATCGAGGCGGTGCTGGGAATAGTAGCCGAGCTTGGTGGCGTAACCGACCTCATACTTGCCGGAGTCCACCGGGATGATGCCGGCGAGGATCTTGAGGAGTGTCGACTTGCCCGCGCCGTTGGGGCCGACGAGCACGATGCGGTCGCCGCGCTCGATGGTCAGGTCGAGGTCCTTGTAGATGACCTTGTCGCCGTAGGCCTGGCTGGCCTTCTCCAGTTCGACGAGCTTCTGGTTGGAGCGCGGAGGCTGGGGGAAGGTGAACTTGAAGGGCTTGCGCAGGGCGCGGGGCTTGTCGATTTTCTTGATTTTTTCGACTAGCTTGATGCGCGACTGGACCTGGGCAGCCTTGGATCCCGTCTGGCGGAAGCGGTTGATGAACTCCTCGTGGCCCTTGATCTCCTTCTGCTGGGCGCGGTAGGCCTTGACCTGCTGCTCGTAGTTCTTTTCGCGCTGCTCCAGGTAGGAGGAATAGTTGCCGGTGTAGCTGATGAGCTTGGCGGCGTCCGGATCGATCTCGACGACGGTCTCGATCATCGCGTCCATGAAGTCGCGGTCGTGGGAAATCATCAGGATGGCGCCGGAATAGCCGATGAGGTAGCGCTGCAGCCAAAGCAGGGAGATCAGGTCGAGGTGGTTGGTGGGCTCGTCGAGCATCAGCAGGTCGGGCTCCATCACCAGCAGCTTGGCGAGGTGGGCGCGCATCACCCAGCCGCCGGAGAACTCGCTGGCCTTGCGCTTGAAGTCCTCCTGCTTGAAGCCGAGTCCGGCGAGGATCTTCTTGGCCTTGGGCTCGAGCTGGTAGCCGTTGAGCAGGTTGAACTGGTCCTGGGCCTTGGCGAAGTCGGGGTGGGTGAGCTCGCCCTTGGCCTCGTATTCACGCATGGTGCGCAGGATGTCGGTCATTTCCGGGTCAATGCTCATCGCGATTTCGAGCACCGTTTCGTCGGTGGGCTCGCCCGCTTCCTGCTCCAGGTAGCCGGTGATGGCGTATTCGTCGCGCTCGATGGTGCCCTCGTCGGGCTGGTCCTCGTCGAGGATCATGCGGAAGAGGGTCGACTTGCCGGCGCCGTTGGGGCCGACCAGGGCAACGCGTTCGCCCCAGTTGATGGTCATTTCGGCGTCGCGCAGCAGGGTGCGGCCACCCATGGTCTTGGTGAGCTTTTTGATCGTGAGCACGGCGGGGGTTTAGAGTCTGAGAGGGCTATCGGCAAGAAATTCAGGGAGAATGCAGGCGGTGAAAGGGATTGAAGCTGTGACAAGGAGGGTCGCAAGCCGCTATTGCCTTGACGATGCCAGTCGTGGGTCGGTTTATAGGGCCCGCCAGCGACCCTGGCCCATCACGGATCCGGGCCCGTCCCATTCAACTGCTTCCGGATCACCCAAACAATCCACGTCCCATGGTCATTTCAAAACGCATCCAAGCCCTCATGCCGACGAGGCTGAGTTTGTCTCTCCCGCTCCTGTTCGCATCCCTGATGGTGCTCGCCGCGCCGGTCCTGGCCCAGGACTTCGAAGGCAGAAACATCACCGCACTCGACATCCGCTACAATGGCGCCAAGACCATCAACGAGAACGTCCTGCGCAACCAGATCAGCTCCAAGCCCGGCACCGTCTACCGCGCCGACAATCTCGACAACGACATTACCGCTCTCTACGAGAGCGGCTACGTCGATGATGTCACCTTCCTCGCCGAGCCTGTGGGCGAAAACGGCGTGCGCCTCATTGCCGAGGTGACCACTCGACCCATCCGCGAGGCCATCGGCTTTGTCGGCAACACGGTGGTCGATGACAGGAAGCTCGCCGAGGAAACCGGCCTCGGGCCCAGCGGGATCATGAGTGACGCCGCCATTCTCGAGGCCCGCCGCAATCTGGAGCAATACTACCGCGACATCGGCTATCCCGACGTCGTGGTCACCCACCGCGTGGAGCCCACCGACCGCAAGGGCTTCGCCAACCTTCTGTTCGTCATCGATGAGGGGCTCAAGTTTGAGATCCGCAAGATCCGCTTTGAGGGCAACCAGGCCTTCAGCGACCGCGAACTCCGCCGTGAAATGGACGTCAAGGAGAAGGGCTGGTTCTCCTGGCTGACCAAGTCCGGCCGTTTCGAGCCGGACGAACTCGACAGCTCGCTGGACAAGGTCCTCGATTTCTATCGCAGCAAGGGCTACCTGCGCGTCAGCAGCCCCGGCATCCGCCGCGAGGTGGTCGGCGATGGCCGCGTCGATCTCATCATTCCGATCAACGAAGGAGCCAAGTACACCGTCGATTCGGTCGGTTTCGGCAAGATGAGCGTGTTCGAACCCGAGGAACTCCGCCCCGGTCTCAGTCTGGTCGGTGGCGACGCCTACTCCTCCGAGAAGATGCGCCAGGACATCAAGATGATCCGCAGCTACTACGGCTCCAGGGGCTATGCGGATGCCTCGGTCAATCCGGACATCCAGGATGCCGGGCCCAACCGGGTGAAGATCATCTACCGCATCACCGAGGGTGAGCAGTTCGAGGTCGGCCGCATCAACATTGCCGGCAACACCAAGACCAAGGACAAGGTGATCCGCCGCGAGCTCGCGCTCCAACCCGGCGACAACTTCAACACCGTGGAGCTCGAAACCAGCGAGGCGCGTCTCAAGAACCTGCAGTATTTCAGTCGCGTGGATGTGACCGGTGTCCCGGCCGGTGGTGGCTACCGCGACATCGACGTGTTGGTCGAGGAGAAGAAGACCGGCTCGATCGGCGTGGGTGTCGGTTTCAGTTCGGTCGACAGCGTGGTGGGCTTCTTCAACCTCGAGCAGTCCAACTTCGACCTTTTCAATCCTTGGAACTTCACGGGCGGCGGCCAGCGCTTTGCCCTCAACCTGCGCCTCGGCACCGAGCGCAACGAGGCGAGCATCTCCATCACCGAGCCCTGGTTCATGGATCGCCAGCTCGCGCTCGGCACCGAACTCTTCTACCGCGACTCCACCTACTTCAGTGACGTCTACGAGCAGACCAACGTGGGTGCTGCAATTTCGCTGCGCAAGCCGCTGACCTCCCTGAGTTTCGTGCGTGCTGAACTTCGCGCGGAAAACGTCGAGATCGATTCCGAGGTGAACGGCAACGATACCTTTTCCCCGGGAGCTGCCGGCAACACCGATATCACCGGGGATCCCACCGATGGAGCCAACTCGCTGCTCTCCGACGAGCGCATCGGCGGAGACTACAGCCGCATCGCCCTGGGCCTCAGCTATGTCTACGACAGCCGCGACAGTCCCATCATTGCTCGCAGCGGCCAGAAGTACGACATCGGCCTGACCTACGCCGGTTTCGGTGCTGACGTCGAAACCTACACCCTCTCGGCCCAGGCCTCCAGCCACTGGAACTTCAGGTATGACACCATTCTCTCGGTCACCGGTGAGATGGCCTTCGTCGATGGCAGTGGCGAAATTCCCGTCTTCGAGCGCATGTTCCTGGGTGGTCCCCGCACGCTGCGTGGTTTCGAATTCCGCGACGTCGGACCCCGCGACAGCGGCTACACCGAGGAAGTCTACGGCGGTTCCTCCCTCGCCTACATCAGCACTGAATTCTCCGTGCCCCTGATGGACACGATCCGCGGCGTGGTCTTCGCCGATGCCGGTTTCGTCAATGAGGACAGCTGGGATCCCGCTCCCGACGACATCTACTCGGATGTGGGCATCGGTGTGCGCTTCATCCTGCCGATCAGCCCGGTGCCCCTGGCGCTTGATTACGCGGTGCCCGTTTCCTCGCCCGACGACGAGGCGGACAAGGGAGGGCAGTTCAACTTCTCACTGCAGACGGCGTTTTAAGGGCGCTTCGCGCCCGTCAGCAGTCAACGGTCACCAGTCATCAGCTTGGTTTCCCGAGACTGCAAGACGCCTGAGTGCATCGAATGCCTCAGTCCTTATCGCCGCTCCTTGCTTGCGCATCGGGCGGTTTTCTTTTGGCCATGATTCAGGAACAGGCGGCGTCGGCCACGCGCAGTCCGTCGAGGGCGGCACTGACAATGCCGCCGGCGTAGCCCGCGCCCTCACCGCAGGGGAAAAGGCCGCTCACTTCAGGATGCTGCAGGGTCTCATCCTGACGCGGGATGCGAATGGGGGAGCTGGTGCGCGTCTCGAAGCCGATCAGCAGGGCCTCCTCGCCCAAGTAGCCGCGGATTTTTCGGCCAAACTGGCGAAGACCCTCGCTCATGCGTGCGGTCATGGCGTCGGGCAGCATTTCGTGGAGTGGGGCGGACTTGAGTCCCGGAAAGTAACTGGTCTTGGGGAGTTCATCCGACAGCCTGCCCTCAAGGTAGTCGGTGACCCGCTGGGCGGGCGCAACCTGACCGCCTCCACCGGCTTGCTTGGCGGCCTGTTCGAGTTGTTTCTGGAAGACGAGCCCTGCCATCACGCCGTGTTCGGCCGCGATCTCTGCCAAGTCCTCGGGTTCCACCGTGGTCACCATGCCGGAATTGGCGAAGGGGGAGTCGCGGCGCGAGAGACTCATGCCGTTGACCACCACCTCGTCGTTCTCGGTGGCGGCGGGAACGATGAAGCCGCCGGGGCACATGCAGAAGGAGTGAACGCCGCGGTCCCGGATCTTCGTGGCGAGACGGTAACTGGCGGCGGGCAGCAGTTCAGGTCGCGGTTGCTCCGGCTTGAGGTGGTACTGGTTGCGGTCGATGAGCGACTGCGAATGCTCGATGCGAAAG